>NZ_JBHIOH010000068.1:0-8866 GCF_042195375.1 Bartonella sp. CL100XZDX
AGTTTTAAAATAAAACTGTCAAAACAGCGTATTTCTTTTCTATGCATTAACAAAAAAGGCAGCTACAATATGCTGCCTTTTTATCTCTCCCCTATTCTTCTCTACCAATACACACCGCCAACATTTCTCTTTAAGAAAATTAGTTAAAAAAACTCAAAACAATAAAATATCGCGCTTTCAAATAGTAAAAATATCCCTTGAAAAAAACTAAACGTCGATTGAAAAATCAATGAGCGCTATTTTATCGTAACCGTGTTAAAGAAAAACATGAAAGCTATGGTACCATCTTTGGTTTCATGATGTTGAAAGAGATCCCTATCAAGCTCAAGCATACAGTTTTTTTTAATTTTCTTGCCTACTCCTTTTCTTTAAGCATAAGAAACAAGTTTTATGCAAACATAACACATATCTTGAATAGAAAAACTTATAATACTTATATAATATTAACATAATGTATTTATATAATACTAAATGAATTTAAGTATAATACATTATATATTAAATGTATAATTTATTTTATACTTTACATAAAAATAAAAATCGCCTATTCACGTTCCATCTCTAAAGTACCCATCCATTTGATATCCTTCTTATAAGCGGGGGAAGAGTGTGGGGCACTTATAATTTACTTATAATTTAGGAAAATCTTGATGTGTAAAAAGTCCCTTTTATCCTGCACGGCTGTCATAGCTGTCATGCTATTCAACACCCATCTCAATGTATATGCTGAAACTCTTGAAGTTTCCGGCGAGAAAAAAGAAGTATCTAACACAACGTATGAGATTATTAATGCGAAAGACAACGGGGAAATTACCGGCACACATTTAACTGTGGTTGGGAATAAAGACACGGATATTTATGCTGTAACAGCTGACGGTTTTGGCAGTGCGATTACATTACTGCAAGACACAGCCATTAAAGGAACTGATTTTGACATTCGTCTCGGTCTTAATGCAAAAGATGGTGCTACAATCAAAATGACTGGAGGCATTATTACGGTTTCTGAAATTGGCGCTTTCTTCGAAAACAGTATGAATGATAAAAACAAGCTGGAAGGTGTAACAATATCAAGCGGTAAAGATGACCACTTCATGGACAAGGGAATAAATGCCGACAACAAAAGCAAACTTACTTTAGAAAACGTAACGGTTACGCAAGCAAACACCAGTATATTTGCAAATGATCATTCTGAAATAACGATTTTAGGAGGAGCATTTGATGGAGAACTCAAAGGAATATCTGCTACGGAAGGCAGCGCTATTACTTTAACCTATAGTGAATTAGCCGATAATAAAAAAGGCAGTGTTCAAGTTACATCATCTCATGGTGACGGACTCTATGCAAATGGTGCACAATCCACAATCACAATGATAGGAGGATCAGTCACTGGAAAAAATACAGCATTACTTGCAGAAAATGGCGGACATATTGACGTCACAGATGTTACTTTAAAAAAAGATGGCACCGGAATCGGTGCAATAGCTAATGATGTTGACAGCACAATTGAACTGCACGGAAATACGGTAATTAATGACGCTGTAATTGGGCTTTATGCAACAAACGGTAGCATAATCACAATGACTGGAGGAACCATTACGGCTTTTGAAACTGGTGCGTTCTTCAATGAGAGTAAAAGCGATAAAAACAAGTTAGAAAATGTAACCATTACTTATGCAAATACCAGCATAAGTGATCAAGACAAACTAGAAAATGTAAAAACATCGGACAATGAATTAGACCCTGGATGGGAAAGTGAATTAGAAAATGAAAAAGAAGAGTTTTTATACACAGGAATAACGGCCTTTGCCGGAAGTCATCTCACTTTAGAAAACGTAACTATTACGCAAGCAGACACCAGCATATCCGCAGAAGATGGTTCACAAGTAACGATATTAGGAGGAGCATTTGATGGAGAATACACAGGGCTATCCGTAATGAACGGCAGCTTCATTACTTTAGCCAATAGTAAAGAAGGCAGCGTTCAAGTTACATCATCTAATGGTGATGGACTCTATGCAGACGGTTTATTCTCTACAATCATAATGATGGGAGGGACAGTGACTGCGGGAAACAGAGCATTATTTGCACAAAAAGGTGGATATATTAAGGTCACAGATGTTGCTCTAACAACGATGGACGGAAACGGAAACGGGGCAGCTTCCACCGATCCTTACAGCTTTATTGAATTGGATGGAGAGACAACGATTACTAATGCTATAAATGGACTTGATGCGGAAAACAGTGGTGTCATCATAATGACGGGAGGAGCTGTAACTGCAAAAAGCGCAGCATTGTTTACCATGAACGGTGGATATATTAAGGTCACAGGTGTTGCTCTAACAACGATGGACGGAAACGGATACGGTGCAGCTTCCACCGATCCTGAAAGCTTAATTGAATTGGATGGGAACACAACAATTAATAATGCTCTCATCGGACTTTATACAGAAAATAGTGGTAATATCGCAATGGCGGGTGGAACTGTAACTGGGAAAAGCGCGGCAGTACTTACAAAAAGCGGTGGACATATTAAGGTCACAGATGTTGCTCTAACAACAATGGATGGCAACGGATACGGTGCAGCTACCAGCGATCCTGAAAGCTTGATTGAATTGCATGGAAAGACAACAATTAATAATGCTTTCATCGGACTTTATACAGAAAATAGTGGTACTATCACAATGGCGGGTGGAACTGTAACCGCAACAAACATGCCACTGTTTGCAAAAAGCGGTGGATATATTAAGGTCACAGATGTTGCTCTAACAACAATGGATGGCAACGGATACGGTGCAGCTACCAGCGATCCTGAAAGCTTGATTGAATTGCATGGAAAGACAACAATTAATAATGCTTTCATCGGACTTTATACAGAAAATAGTGGTACTATCACAATGGCGGGTGGAACTGTAACCGCAACAAACATGCCACTGTTTGCAAAAAGCGGTGGATATATTAAGGTCACAGATGTTGCTCTAACAACAATGGATGGCAACGGATACGGTGCAGCTACCACTGATCCTGACAGCTTGATTGAATTGGATGGAAAGACAACGATTAATAATGCTTTCATCGGACTTTATACAGAAAATAGTGGTACTATCACAATGGCGGGTGGAACTGTAACCGCAACAAACATGCCACTGTTTGCAAAAAGCGGTGGATATATTAAGGTCACAGATGTTGCTCTAACAACAATGGATGGCAACGGATACGGTGCAGCTACCACTGATCCTGACAGCTTGATTGAATTGGATGGAAAGACAACGATTAATAATGCTTTCATCGGACTTTATACAGAAAATAGTGGTACTATCACAATGGCGGGTGGAACTGTAACCGCAACAAACATGCCACTGTTTGCAAAAAGCGGTGGATATATTAAGGTCACAGATGTTGCTCTAACAACAATGGATGGCAACGGATACGGTGCAGCTACCACTGATCCTGACAGCTTGATTGAATTGGATGGAAAGACAACGATTAATAATGCTTTCATCGGACTTAATACAGAAAATAGTGGTACTATCACAATGGCGGGTGGAACTGTAACCGCAACAAACATGGCATTGCTTGCAAAAAGCGGTGGACATATTAAGCTCACAGATGTTGCTCTAACAACGATGTATGGCAACGGATACGGTGCAGCTACCACTGATCCTGACAGCTTGATTGAATTGGATGGAAAGACAACGATTAATAATGCTTTCATCGGGCTCAATGCAGAAAACAGTGGTGCAATCACAATGGCGGGTGGAACTGTAACCGCAACAAACATGGCATTGCTTGCAAAAAGCGGTGGGCATATTAAAGTCACAGATGTTGCTCTAACAACAATGTATGGCAACGGATACGGTGCAGCTACCACTGATCCTGACAGCTTGATTGAATTGGATGGAAAGACAACGATTAATAATGCTTTCATCGGGCTCAATGCAGAAAACAGTGGTGCAATCACAATGGCGGGTGGAACTGTAACCGCAACAAACATGGCATTGCTTGCAAAAAGCGGTGGGCATATTAAAGTCACAGATGTTGCTCTAACAACAATGGATAGCAACGGATACGGTGCAGCTACCACTGATCCTGACAGCTTGATTGAATTGGATGGAAAGACAACGATTAATAATGCTTTCATCGGGCTCAATGCAGAAAACAGTGGTGCAATCACAATGGCGGGTGGAACTGTAACCGCAACAAACATGGCATTGCTTGCAAAAAGCGGTGGGCATATTAAAGTCACAGATGTTGCTCTAACAACAATGGATAGCAACGGATACGGTGCAGCTACCACTGATCCTGACAGCTTGATTGAATTGGATGGAAAGACAACGATTAATAATGCTTTCATCGGACTCAATGCAGAAAATAGTGGTACTATCACAATGGCGGGAGGAGCTGTAACCGCAACAAACGTGGCAGTGCTTGCAAAAAGCGGTGGGCATATTAAAGTCACAGATGTTGCTTTAACAACAAAAAATGGTAACTATGGTGCTGCTGCAACCGATCCTGAAAGCTTGATTGAATTATATGGAAAGACAACAATTAATAATGCTGTAACCGGACTTGATGCAGAAAATAGTGGCACAATTATAATGACTGGTGGAACAGTAACTGCGAAAACCATGGCATTGTTTGCAATGAACGGTGGACATATTAAGGTCACAGACGTTGCTCTAACAACGATGGATGGCAACGGATACGGTGCAGCTGCCAGCAATCCTTACAGCTTAATTGAATTGCATGGAAATACAGCGATTAGCAATACTTTCATCGGACTTTATGCAGAAAACGGTGGCACAATTAAAATGAATGGAGGGACCGTAGCAGCAAAAGGATCAGCATTTGTTTTAAAAAATAGCGGATATATTGATGTAACAAATGTTTCTGCAACAGCAGAAAACAGTGGCATAACATTTGATAAATCCGAGGACGATAATGCCTTAGAAATCAACTTGACAAATACAAAGATTCGCACTGAAAATAGTATTGGAATTAACGCAGACCAATCAATCGGTATAGCCAATCTCAAAAATTCAGAAATCAGTGCCGATATTTTATTAGCAGCAAAAGCTTCAACTAAAGAAAATAATTTTGCTTTTACATTAAATGCTAATCACTCCGTATTAAAGGGAAGAGCAAAAATTGCAGAAAACAGAACTGTACGCTTTGATTTGACAAACAAGACAACATGGATATTGAAAACCAGTACAAAAGAAACCGATGATGACGGAAAACTGCTTGCTATTGCTCAAAGGTCACGTTCTGATATTTCTGTGCTCAATCTCAATGATAGTTCTATTGTTTTTAATGAACCGGTAGAAGATCATTATCATACATTGTATATAGGATCTGGAATACCGAACATTCTAGCAGTCTATAATGCCTCTGGTGAGGCAGAAATTCATTTCAACGCTATATGGAGTGATGGTGTTGCAATAGATGCACAAAAAACCGATAGGCTTCTCATTCACGGTGATGTAGCAGGCACCACAACAGTTTATGTCAAAAATGTTTCAGGGGATAAAGAGAGTGTAGAAAATGCCTCTGATCCTTCAAATATAGGTGGACTTTCACTTATTCAAGTTTCTGGAGAAGCAAAAGAAGACTCCTTTAAATTGAAAAATGGCTATACCACCATAGGAGGAACTCCTTATAAATATACGCTGACTGCCTATGGACCAGTCTCAAGCTATGGCAAAGCCAATGCTAACCAAAACTTATTCGATGAAAAGGATAAAGATTTCTGGGATTTCCGTTTGCAGCCTGAATTTTTTGACCCCGATTCAAAAGTAAGAGCAGTTGTACCACAAATGGCAAGCTATTTGGTTATGCCAAATGCCCTCTTTTATACTGGATTGGCCGATATGGCCAAGCAAAATGCACTTTTAGCCAATATGAGAACAACAGTCTTGGGAGAGCAGAAAAATCTAAAAAACAGTTTCTTCCTCTCTACCTATGGGGGTACAGGAACCTTATCCTCGAAACGCGGTCCCCTTAAATATGGTTATGGTGCTGATATTCGCTACGCTGCTATACAAGGTGGGGTTGCATTGACTACGTTAGAAGGGCACAGCACTACTACACATCTTGGTCTTTTAGGTACCTATGGGCAGCTGTCTTTCACTCCAAAAGAGATGCAGGATGCAAGTAAAAACACCCTAGATAAATGGTCTCTCACTGCCTATGGTAGTGTACAACATGACAGTGGTTTCTATATCGATACGCTTTTATCCTATGGGATAATAAAGGGCGATATCACCAATGCTATCATTGGTAAAACCGCGAAATTGAACAATGTAAAAATGTTGAGTATTTCCACCACCGTTGGCAAACAATTTTCTACCGGAATGGAAGGTTTAACCTTCGAGCCCCAAATACAACTTGCTTATCAACATTTGATGTTTGATACCATTGAAGATGCTGATAATTTAAAAATTGATATGAACAATCCTTCTCAATGGTTGATCCGTGTTGGTGGACGTTTAACCAAAACCATTATGACCACTGAAAATGGTCCTGCCATTTCCTTCTATGGAAAAGCAAACTTGATCAAAACCTTTGGTGATGATGGTACCATCCAGATTGGCAGAGATTTTGACCTTGATCCCATAGGAACAGCAATTGAGGGCGGCGTTGGCATCAATGCACAACTATCTCACAATTTCTCTCTTTACGGTGATGTAAGCTATCGACAAAAGCTTCAGAAAACTGGTATAAGTGGTGCAAGCTTTTCAGGTGGCATACGCTATCAGTTTTAAATCAAGGCTGTAAAAATAGCCTATTCATTCTATTCAATTTAACAAAAAGGGCAGCACAATATGCTGCCTTTTTTGTACATTAAAGTCATCCTTTTTCCTTTTAAAGCACCCTTCCCTCTTAATACTTAGTTCTTTACGAAAATCCCCAAGACAAGACACAACAAACGCAACAGAGCACTTCCATCCCCAGTGGATGAAGAATACTTCCTACTTTGAAAAAAAGAGAAGTCTATTAGAAATAAATTAATACCACTGTGTTGAAAGATGAAAACCCACTTTAAGCCCAAGTAAGTTAGCTTTTTTACTAGCTTCTTCTACATCCTTTTTTGTTCCCTCATAATCCCAATTTGCGTCATATAATAATCCCTACCATCACGTAAAAGATGTCATGGTACCACTATATCAGTATCTCAGAATATTTCTCTGAATAATAATATTCAAAATTATAATTCTTTAAATAAAATCAATTATAAATACATTTTGTATTAGACATAATTAATATCAATTATTTTTTAATTTTGACAAAAAACCAAAAATGTCTTACCAAATAAAGACAATTACTGAAATTAATAACAATTATCCATTTTCACTTCTTCTTATGAAGTTCGCGGGGAAATGAATATTTGGGGGCTATCATAAGGAGAATACTAGTGTATAAAACATCCCTTTTATCATGCACGGCTGCAGCCGCTATCATCCTGTTCAACATCCAGTTCAGTGCACATGCTGAAACCCTCGTAGTTTCTGGGGGAAAACAACAAGAAGTATCCGATAAAACCTACGAAACTATTCACGCAAAAGACGGTGGCAAAATCATTGGAAAACATTTAACCATTGTTACGAATAAAGATATAAACCAAGGCACAAACCAAACCGTCTATGCTGTAACAACAGAAGGTGCTAACAGTGCGATTGAGTTACTGGATGGCACAACCATTAAAGGCACTGGTTCTGGTATTTTCTTAGGCCTTGAAGCCAAAGACGGTGCTACACTTCAAATGACTAAGGGAACAATTACATATTCTGGAATGGAGGCCTCCTCATCTGGCATTTTATCTAGCACTGGTGCTTCCTTTTCTAACAGTAAGAGTAAAAAAAACAAGCTGGAAGACGTGGTAATATCGAGTGAAAACGATAACAGTTCACTATCCTTAGGAATAAGTGCTAAAAACAGCACAGTAACCTTGAACAATGTAACCGTTACTCAAGCACTAACAGGCATATCTGCAGATGATCACTCGATAATAACAATCTCTGGAGGATCATTTCGTGCAAAAAATACAGCAATATCTGCTCAAAATGGCAGCATCATTACTTTAAACAACAATGTTACAGTCGCATCATCTAATGGTAATGCACTCCATGCAGATGGTATAGAATCCAAGATCACAATGAAAGGAGGAGCTGTCATAGGAGGAAATTTGAATGGACATGAAGGCGCATTACTTACAGAAAATGGTGGACGTATTGAAATTACGGATGTTACTCTAACAACCAATAACTTCGGAAACGGTGCAAATGCCAATGGCTTTGGAAGCATAATTGAATTAAAAGGCAAAACAAGCATTGAAAAAGTTAGAGATGGACTGAGAGCAGAAAAAGGTGGTAAAATCACCAGCGAAGATTTAACAATAACTGCTTATGAAAACCAAGAATACGGCACTTCTGGTATAATAGCCATTAATCCCAATAGTGAAATTCAATTAAAGGGGCATACAACCTTTGAAAAAGTTTCGTACGGTCTTGGAGCCTATAATGGTGGTAAAATTACCAGCGGAGATTTAACAATAGTCGGTGGTAAAGCAATTAATGACAACCCCAATGAAGCACGATCTGGTGTATGGACAGCGGGCTCTGGGAGTGAAATTCAGTTAACGGGCAAAACAACCATTCAAAATTTTGATGAAGGTCTTTATGCAGAGGATGGAAGTAAAATCATTAGCGGAGATTTAACAATAATCGGTAGTGAGTCCGAAGAACCAACCGTTGGTGTAAGTACTTGGGAGGCCGATAGTATAGTTGAATTAAATGGCAAAACAACTATTCAAAATGTTGGTATTGGTCTCGCTACTGGTGAAGATGGCACAATTAAGATGGTTAATGGC
>NZ_JBHIOH010000069.1:0-7500 GCF_042195375.1 Bartonella sp. CL100XZDX
TTCCCCTTTGAGATGGGTTTTCCCCTTTGAGATGGGTTTTCCCCTTTGAGATGGGTTTTCCCCTTTGAGATGCGGGTTCCCTTTATAGTGAATTAATCACAGTTATTGGCTTGCACGTCATAAAAGGGTGTGTAGGGGCTTTGTATCAATGAGAAATATTTGAAAAAAAGCCTAAAATGCCTCTTATGGACGCTCTCAAAGGTCAATGGCTGTTGTAACATGAAAGACAAATGGTATGATGATGCTCAGCTACTACTTTTATGAAGTGAAAAGGGGCATGAAGGTAAAGAAGGATATGGCGTAACAAGGGGGGCGGGTTTGATGGTTCACTTTACGGGGGCTGGGGGCTATTATATCTTATTTACAGATACTGTTTTGAAATGAGCGTGGATGTGCTGGGAAATATTAAAAAAGTGCGTGAATGAAAGACATAAGTGTATTCTGTTTTAGAATGCCCTATTGTACCTGAAGAGAATATCTCCATTATAGAATGCGATATATAAAAGCGTAAAATATGCAATTTTCATCAATTAATTGTCGTTGTCGTGGAGGCTTTAAGCCCGTAAAGCTGAAGAATGATGATGGATGTTAGCTTTACTCCTTGAAATTGCATATTATGCCAAAATAAAATTATATGTGCATTGCGAAAATTACACAAAAAGAGATGGGTAATAGGCTCGCTTTTATTTGGCATAGTAAAAGTTGAAACGGTTTGCTCTTTATCGTTTTGGTTTCTGTTTTAAAATATGCCGGTTATATGAGGGATGGAAGTTGATTGACAGCGGGAATAGATTTTATGTGGCTTTCAGTTCTCATCGTTAAGGTTTTTCGTTAAGGTTTTGGGGAACTATTGGGGGACTATAGAGGTTGGTTTAAAGAGGTTGGAAAATGTCTTTGTGCTTAATAAACAGATGAGACATTTTACTAAAAAAGGAGAAACTTCTCTTGTTCATTGTTTAAAATGCTCTTTTAAGAAAAAATATCAAAATAAGTATCAGGAACAGAGAGGCAATAGACAATTCCTTCTTGTGTCAATTTGAGGGAAGCTGAACCATTCACGGAAATGGGAACGATTTTTTCGAGAACGGCACTACCAAAACAGGCTTTTTTATTGTTTGTGGGAGGGATGCCGGATTCAAAATTTTCATGCCAAGTGATGATAAGTTGCGTTTTGCCATTCAGTTTTGTTTCGATTTCACAGCGTACACAGATGCTCCCCTTTTCTTGGGAAAGGGCTCCAAAAGAAAGAGAATTGACAATCAGTTCATGAAAAGCCAAACCAATATGCAAAGCGGCATTGGGAAAAAGATAAGGATCGACGCCTTCAAGTGAAAAACGTTCTGTTTCTTTCATTAAATAGCCTAAAGCCTGCGTTTGGACCAATTCGCGAAATTGAGCACCACGCCAATCGGAATCCGTGATCAGATCTTGAGAATGAGAAAGAGAATGAAGACGACCTTGAAATTTTCGTAAAAAAACTTGAAGAGATTCAGTATAGCGGGCGGTTTGACTGGCAATACTTTGAATGATCGCTAGAAGATTTTTAGAACGGTGACTGACCTCGCGAAGAAGGATTTTAAGCACTTGTTCACGGCGGCGTAAGCCGGAAATATTGACACCGGTGGTGATAATACCAATAATGTCTTCGTTATCATTGCGGTGGCAATCAATAGAAAATTTGTACCAAATCTCTTGTTTGTTTGTATCTTCAAAACGTGCTTCAACAGTTTGCATTTTGCCACTGGCTAAAACTTGCAGTTTGATGGTTTCCATATTGTCTGCAAGGTCAAGCGAAAAAAAGTCGCTGTCACGACACCCAACCCGCCATTTATTGTGCAAATGGTGGGGCAAGTTTTCAGCCCATAAATAAACCAGATTTGTTGCCTGATAGAGAACGCAAATATCCGCACCACGAATCGCTTGCATGAGCGCACTCATATGAGATTTATCCATGGGAGGCTTTGAAAGAGGCGTAACAATCATAATTTTAAGATGTTACCCTGTTCTAAGCCGCTTTAGAAGCATTCTCTTGAAAAAATAAAGCTTGGGAAATAAGCGCTTTCACCATATCTGGGTTAAAAGGTTTGGTCACTAAAAAAGTTGGTTCTGGACGCTCGCCAGTGAGAAGCCTTTCGGGAAAAGCCGTGATGAAAATCACTGGTATACGGTCATTTTTCAAAATCTCGTTGACCGCATCAATACCTGAACTGTTATCGGCTAATTGAATATCAGCCAAAATCAACCGTGGTTTTTTCTTATGATACATAATGACAGCTTCATCACGCGTGCGCGCTATTCCTATAACATGATGACCTAGGCTTTCTACCATTTGCTCAATATCAAGTGCAATAAGAGGTTCATCTTCAATAATCATGACTTCAGTGGCAATTTGTTGAGAAATATCAATAGATGCTTGGTTGAGAAGCTTGCGGAATTCTTTCGTATCCAGATTCATGATTTCGCTGGCTTCTTGTTCATGAAATCCTTCAACGGCAATGAGCAAAAATGCTTGGCGTGCACGGGGCGTGAGATAGGATAATTTGGCACTGGTTTTTTGTTCAAGACCAAATTGAGGCAGGGGTTCTGGGATGTTCGGTGTGGTTTGGTCAAAAAGATGGCAAAAAAGCCAATAGGTACCAATTCGGTCAGTGGAGGCTTTGGGAAAAATGGAGATGTCGGCAATGAGTGCTTCCAACATCGCTGACACATAAGCATCGCCAGAAGATTGGCTACCGGTGACAGAGCGGGCAAAACGCCGAAGATAGGGAAGATGCGGGGCAATGCGCGTTGATAATGACATAATTTATAACTCCTTTGACCTTTCAAGCACTTTGTTGGTTGAAATTCTCAACCGATAAAAAAGTTCCTTGATTTGTATGGAACTTTTTACCGACAGCTATATTTACAACTATAAGGCGAAAAAATTCTTCGCGGTGCTACCAATATTATATGGATTAGGGGGATGAAAAATGAACGACCGTGATGAAAAAAATCTCACCACACAATTTACAGTTGGAGATGATCTTCTCGGGGTCAATAGCGAAATAGCACGGAAGTTACGTCAATTTTACATGGAAATTCAAGAAGAGGCACTGCCACGGTGTTTGCTTGAGCTTTTAGAGAAGTTGGAGCGCGCAGAGCAATTTGGCTTAAACAATGTGGAAAAGGTTTGAATCCTTTATGTCAAAGTGCGCGAAAAACTTTAAACAAGAACTCCTTTCTGTGTTGCCGGCTTTACGAGCTTTTGCTGTTTCTTTAAGTGGCAAGCACGATAAAGCTGAAGATTTGGTTCAAGATACTGTTATGAAGGCATGGGCTAAGCAAGATAGTTTTGAGATGGGGACTAATCTTAAAGCTTGGCTTTTTACCATTTTGCGCAATGAATTTTATAGTCAAATGCGTAAAAAGGGAAGAGAAGTTCAAGATACCGATGGCGTGTTTACTCAAAATGTCGCTGTTCATCCTGCTCAATATGGATCGCTTGATTTGCAAGATTTCAAAAAAGCCTTAAATTTGCTTTCTGCCGATCAAAGAGAAGCCATTATTCTCATTGGCGCATCGGGGTTTTCTTATGAAGATGCTGCGACTATTTGTGGTTGTGCTGTTGGAACCATTAAAAGCCGTGTGAGCAGGGCGCGTAATCGATTACAAGAACTTCTTAAGGTGGATGGTGAGTCTGATTATGGTCCTGATTCTTACTCAGCTGGAAGTACATTGTGTTCATTTAACGGCTAAAAAAGCATAATAATTATGATCGATAGCCTTGTTTTTTTTATTCCCGTTATAGCTATTACAGTAAAGTCAGTATCTGAGGAAATTCAGAAGTTTGGCGTGTATCCTTAGGAACACAAGAAAAGCCTGTATAAAACTTTCTCACGGGCTTTAGGTTTTATGTTCCATAAGGTTGCCTTCCTTTGTACTGAAAAATGACGACTTTCAAGTTCGCCAATGGACATTCTATGACAACAAAAACAAATTTGATGCCTCAAATGCCTTCTTCTGATGCAACGATATCACGCTGGCGGTGGGGTGCGATTGTTGTTTCTCTTGTTATGGCTCTTTTGGCATCGGTTTTTATTATGTTGCTTTCAAATGCCGTTGATCGAGAAATCGCACAGTTGAATACAAGTTCAGAATTGCGCGAACAGGCTGATTTGGTCCTTATTAGCTTGATTGATATGGCTGTTGCTGATCGCAGCTATGCAAAAACGCGCAAGGCGGAAGATAAAATACGTTTTGAAAATTCAGAGCGGGAGTTGGGGAATATTCTCGACTATATCGCACTTATTGTTTATGCGCATCCGCAGTGGTATAAATGGTTTACGGCTTTTAAAGAAGAGGTTGAAGCACGAAAAGCCTTTATGAATGCCCATATGCATGCTCTTGATGCGATTCCTGAACAACCTTCTCAACCTTCTCATGCGGACTCTTTGGAAGTATCAAAGATTCCTGTGGCACGTTTAGCTCAATTGATGACAAGCTTTATTAATGGGGATGATGTAGTGCGACAAAAACAGCGTGAGGGTATCGCATTGATGCGGGCTGCTTTGACATTGGCGGCTATTGTTTCCGTTGTAAGTACCTTTATTTCTGCCTATTTTGTTATTAATCGTTTTCATCGTGATATGCGCTCTTTAAAATTGTATCAATTGCTGCTTCATAGCGAAAATATCGCTCTGGAAGCCCGCGTGAAAGAACGAACACAAGAATTAGAAAGAGCACGTAATCACGCTGAAAAAGAACGCCAACGGGTTGAAATATTGTTGCAGGATGCAAGCCATCGCATTGGCAATTCTCTTGGAACGGTGTCTTCTTTGCTGGGGCTCCAGTTAAACCGGAGCAAAAATGAAGAGGTACGTTCTGTTCTAGGTGCTGCACGTGATCGTATTCAGACAATTTCTACAGCACATCGTCGTTTGCGCTTAAGTGATGATATGGAAACGACTTTATTGGCAGAGTTTCTTAGTTCTGTTGTGCATGATGTCGAATTGGCAGTTCCTTTTGAATTGCGTGAAAACATCACCATTCACACCAACTTTAAAGATTGTCGCCTGTCTTCAAGAGATGCGACAACACTTGGAATTATCCTTGGTGAACTGCTGACAAATTCCTTAAAACATGCCTTTCCTGATCAACGGTCGGGTCATATTTATATCTCCTTTGGTCCCCAGAAAGATGGACAATTGATGCTCATTGTAGAAGATGATGGCGTGGGAATGAAAAGCCAAACTTTAAAACAAAAAACAGGACTTGGTCGTGTGGTTGTGGAACAGCTCTGTATGCAATTTGGTGAAAAACCTCTGTTTGAAACTTCTGCTTTAGGAGGCACAAAGATTGTTATTCCTTTGCCAAAACTTAGCATGAATAGTTCAAAAAAAAGCTCTGACTGATTTTTTTAAAGGGTTCAACTCTTTGCTCGTGGTAAGCTGCCTTTCATTCATCGTGAATGTATGGGGAGGGCATCTTTTCACAAGAAGAAGGAAAAATACGGCTTCAGTAGCGCGAACACAGCACTCTTTAATATTAAATTATCGATTGTCTTCAAGAAAGGCAACTTTGCTTCTTTATCTTTTGGTGTAATGTTTGATTTTCTCTCTCGTTGTTTTTTTGCTTTATTGACTCCGATGATCGGCTTTCAAAGTTCTCCTTGTCTTAGAGCTTTGAAGTGCTTAAGTGAGCCTTTAAATTTATTTTGAATAAGTGCTCCTTTAAGCCAATAATAATACTTATATTCGTAAGCTCTATTTCTTTGCGAAGAGATTGTTTTTTTAAGTTTTGTTATTTTTTGTAAGGGCTGTTAAAACTTTAAATATGGGTTTTTTTTGTAAAAGTGTGTAAGGAATATTCTCTTAGGTAAAACTTGCTCATAAAGTTCATGAAACACCGTCCTTTAGGGCTATGAACAGCATACATTCAACAAGTGAAATCTATTCAACAAGAAGTCGGGTTGTTTATAGAATGATATGGATTTTAGAATCTTCGTTCTTTAGAAAACTCACCTTTAATTTAAGACTTTATTGCATGGAAAACAAAGGGATTTTTATCGTTTTGATAAAATAAACAAGAAGAGTTAGCCTTTTGGGGGGTCATATTTTTCACTTTTCTATTGTGCGTAAATCTGCTCTATTGTGCGTAAACCTGAAAAGGGGAGGGCGTTTTATTTTTAATCATTGTGATGCGACCTTGGGTGGTGGCATATTTCGACGTATCCTTTAATAGATATTTAAAGTGCGGAAATCTCTTTGAGAAAAGTAAGCGCTAAAGCATATTTTTAGATGTTTTGAGTCGTGAAAATGCCGATGCTTTCATGCTTTAAGTCTCTTCGGAGGGTGCTATCGGGCTGTTGATCAAAGAATCAATATTGTTTTTTTCTTGTAGGAATGTTTGTAGGTCTTGATTGGTTAAGGCTTTGCTATCCGGTATACGAATGCGCATGGGATCAACTTTGACGCCATTGACAATGATTTCAAAATGACAATGAGGACCGGTTGCCATTCCTGTTGATCCAACATACCCAATGATTTGTCCTTGTCGTACTTTTACGCCTGGTTTGATGTCTGGTGCATAACGACTTTGGTGTGAATAACTGCTGACATATCCATTGGCATGTTGAATTTCCGTGTGATTTCCATAGCCGCCTGTTACGCCTACTTTTGTGACAATACCATCTCCTACAGCAATAATGGGCGATCCTTTAGGAGCAACCCAGTCAACACCCGTATGCATGCGAATATAGCCTAAAATAGGATGTTTGCGTGGACCAAAGGGGGAGCCAAAAATGCCATTTGGTGTGGGTTTGCGCAGCAAGAAAGGCTTTGAACTCTTCCCTTCAGAATCATAATAATCAACGCTTCCATCTTTTAATTGATAACGGTAATATTTATAAGTTGTATTTCCAAAAGTTGCGCTAATATAACGAATTTCTGGATCAGTGTTTTTGGATGCTTCCTTTGCTTTCAAGTTCTTTTTGCCGTTTTTGTTTTCTTTATCGCTTTGTGGTACGGCATAAAATATTTCGATCTGATCATTGGGTGTTATCGGACTTTTCATGTCAATATTGGTGGCCAGCAGACGAATAAGACGATGAGAGAGAGATTGTGATATATTATGGCTTAGCAAAGCACTATAGAGTGCATCATAAGCCGTTGGTAATTGTGCGCTATTGATGTAAGAATGCGGAATACCATTTTGAAAAGCCGTTTTAAGCGCTTTAGACATTTTAGGCTCTGTGCTTTCAATGAATTGGCCTTTATCATTCAGGGCAATGGTGAGAACATGATGCATCCCTTGATAGATACTTGCGCGTACGAGATGGTCTTTTTCACCAGCTTGTGTCACGATACCAATGCGTAAAAGGCTTCCCTCTTTAAGAGTATCGGAAAGGCTTATTTTTTCTAGCGTTTTTACAACCTGTTCAATTTGCTTTTTTGTATAACTGGTTTTTTTGAAAGCATCGGCTATCGTTTGTTTTTTACGAATAGGAATAATATCTTCAACATA
>NZ_JBHIOH010000070.1:0-1025 GCF_042195375.1 Bartonella sp. CL100XZDX
CTTGGCATTAGGCAATGATACTTTGGTTGCAAGTTATACGGCAGATACAAGAATAAGCGTTCCTTCTCTTTCGGCGGGCAAGGATTATTATGTTTATCTGGTTTCTGATGGAGGACAGTCTCATAAACTTGTTTTATCAGAAAACTCTACGTATCCAAGGGATTACACTGTGAGTAATTCGCGCAAGATAGGAGGGTTTCATACGCTCTGTGCAGATGTTGGTACGATTTCCGGTCACCCATTGTCTGGTTATAGAGCAGGGGATATTTTACCCCATTCAGTTTGGTGTCTCAATCACCGCCCGCATAGTTCACCAGAAGGTATGGTTTATGACCCCTCTACAGATCTTTGGGTTGATATTTATCTTCAGTCAGGGACGGGTCACAATACCCGCTCGGCGTATAATGTTCCTATTACGACGAACCGTCTACAAACAGATCACATATCCGATATGCTGCGTGTTAAGAAGGCTTTGCTCAATAATACAGAATTTGCCTCCGCGATGTATGGAAGCAATGAAGGTGGTGGGATTCAAGGCAAAAAAGCACCTTCACCAAAACATTCTGGAGGTTATAAGAATACGGCAAATATACGGATGGTTTCGCATATCGGTTGTGAAGATGGTTGCGGTTATGTTTGGCAATTTGTGAAAGATGTTTGTTTCATGCAAACAGTAACTGGAACCTCACCAAATGTACAGTTTAAAAAAGATATGTATGCATTGTTGGCTGGTGGAGACTGGTCAGATACTACGAATATCACTCCACATCTGCGCGCAGTCATTATACGGAATGCTATTTATGAATCGGCTAGCGCCCGTGGCTGTAGTTATCCACGGCATTATATTTAGGAGGGGTAGATGATAGATTATCCAGAGCATTTAAATAGCAAAGAAGATTATATGAATATGCTTTCCTTTGATAAGGCTGAAACCGTAAGGAGGTTAGAGATGCTTTTATCAACGCGTTTTTATTGGGTCTTTGTTAAAGAGCTTGGAGAGGGGGAAGAGGGGATTGAAGATGACA
>NZ_JBHIOH010000071.1:0-5447 GCF_042195375.1 Bartonella sp. CL100XZDX
ACGAACGCCTGTCAGAATAAGCAAACGCAAAGCCAGTTGTGTTATGGTTGATGCTTCACAGAGTGTTTTATAAAAAGCCGGCACATCTTTCCAATCCATGGCTGGTAAATTTTGGACTTTATGGCGTTGTTTACCTAAGAGCGCGCGTGCTTTTTCTGTTGCTTGTAAATCAACATTCAATCCTAATGCAGCCGCATGTTTGAGACAAAGGTTGAGACGGATAAGAGCTCTATTAGCTGTTCCAGCTTTTGTATGCCAAATAGGGGCAAGAACATTGCGTATCTCTGTTTGTGTAATCTCTGAAACGGGCAGACAGCCTAATTTGGGCAGAATATGAAGGCGTAATGGTAAAAACCAATCCCCATCTTTACCATCATTTTTTAATTCAGCTTTACGACTTTCAAAAGCATCCAACGCGATATCTTTTAAATAATGGAGATTACTTATTGCCTCACGCCTTTGTTTTTCACGTTCTTTAATAGGGTCACGCCCTTCACGAAGAACAGAACGCCACCCAGTTGCCAATTCACGAGCTTGTTTTAAAGAAACATCTCTCAAGGCACCCAAGCCCATTTCACGGCGCCGACCATGAATGGTATAACGGTAAATCCATTGAGCACCTCCATCTTTACGCTTATGAAGTAACAAGCCGGCACCATCATTATATTTGCCAGCCCCCAATGTTGCGACAGCCCTTGCATTAAGACGGTTCATAAGAGCCATTTTTAATCCTTTCTTATACAAATTTGATCCACACGCTCATCCCACTTGTTATGTGCAAATGAGTAGTTTTGATTGATTAAAGATAAACAGATTTGAAATGAGAGAATCTTACGTTATTCGGGACTCTCATTCAACATACAAAACAGTGAATTATCATTATAAATCAATATCTTGTACGATGATTACGGGTTTTAATGTGGATTTACGACCTTTAGGCAAAGGTTAATGGCAAAGATAGTTCTCACGACTTCTTGGGATATAGAGCGTATAGCCCCTTATCTTGAAGAAATCATTGCATCTTTTAGAGAGTATGTAGAGCGTTTCAAACATGAAATTACGTTGCAAGAACTCATTGAATCTATTTGCAGTGGTAAGAAACAGTTATGGCTTGTTTTGGATGATGAAGAGCGCTTTTTAGCATCAGTCACGACCCAGATACAACAGACAGTTTTAGGAAAGAAGCGCGCGCTCATTTGTGAATGTAGTGGCAAGGGTGTTCTTGATTTGGTTGACAATTTGCAAGTTGTAGAGGATTGGGCGCGTGAGAATGGGGCTTCTGAAATGGAGATCTTGGGTCGTTTGGGTTGGAAACGTGCATTGGACAAGCAAGGTTACAGCATAGATATGCTTTATTACAGGAAGGAATTGTGAAATGGGGAGCAAGACACCAGCAACAACAGAACAAAAGCAGGTGCAGACAAGCGCTCCTCCTGCTTGGATGGAGAATGTATTTAAGCGTGGGGGTGCAGATGCGTATAACATGTATGACACAGGGATTGGGGGTAATGTGTATGGAGGACCTCGTATTGCCCCGTTAAGTGCTCAAACCACCCAAGCCATAGGTGGTCTTGGCAGTATTCCTCATCATTATCAAAATCGCTCTTTGATGAATACAATCTACAATCCAACGTCGGCATCCATGAATCTTAGACATATGGCTTCTGGTGGTATGGTTGGACAGAATCCGTCTTTTAATGCCGCCCTTCAAAATAGCTTAGAGCGTGTAAGAGATACGATTAACAGCTCTTTTGCGGGTGCGGGTCGTTATGGGTCTGGTGCACATGCAGGTGTATTGGCAAATGAACTTGGTGCTTTGTCCACAAGTGCTATGGCAGATCAATATAATCGTGATGCGGACCGCATGATGCAAGCCAATGCCATGATAGACCAAGCCAATCAAAATCAGTTGGGAGCCTCAAATAACTTCTTACAGGGTTATGGCAATGCCTATTCCAATGCCATACAGGGGGGAGGTGTGCTTGATAATTACAATCAGAGAATTGTTGATGCCAATCGTGAACGTTGGCTGGAACAAGACAATAGCGGCTGGAATAGGTTGAATATGCTTATGAACGCCGGTCATGGTTTTGCAAGAAATTACGGCACGACGACGAATAATATGTCAGGCTCTAAGATGGAAGGTAATAATCCTTGGCAGAATGCTATGATTGCGATTTATGGAATAAAGAAGGCAGCGGAAAATTCCGGTAAATTTGCAGGTATGTCCTAATATTTCAGGAAAATAAATGGTTTAAGAGGTAATGTAATGGTTTTTATGGATTTTGACCCGAGATATAAACATTTCGAACTCAAACGAAAAAAAACGACAACAGAGCGATTGCAGGAAGGAATAGATGAAAGTCAAAGACTGGATAAAGATAGAAAATTACCATTTATTCCTCAAGTACCAGTTCTCCCTAGTATGATTTCTATGAATAATCCATATGATGTGTATCACGGTTCTCTAGTTCCGATAGGCTCTATTTATCCTAATGAGGAAAATAAACCTTCGTTTCCAATTCCAAGAGAAAAAATTCCACCTAGTGTAGGAAATCATGCATCTGTTGTAACAGAACCAGTGACACCACAAGAACAGAATTCTAAACCAGAACCTAGTTTTTGGGATAAACTTTCTCGTTTTTCACAGTCTGATGTTAGTAAAAATATTGATGATTTTCTTATGGGGGCGATAACAGCAAGTCCAGATTCGTCTGGATGGCAACTTTTTGCCAAGGGGCTGAAAAACTTGCATGAAGGAGATAAACAAAGAGGACAGGTTAATCAGACCGTCGAATACCTAAAATCTAAAGGGTACAGTGAAGAAGAAGCTGCTATTATGGCACGTAATCCGCAAATGCTTAGTGCGATGCTAACAGGTGGTGATAAACCTCAGTTAGATAAAGGTTATGAATGGGATCCCAATTCACAACTAGGTGAACGTAGAGCGAGACCGGTTAAGGGGTCGATGCAGGAACTTGAGTATAATCAAAAACTACAATCACAGAAAGAATGGGAGGGTAGAAGGATAAAAAATATGTTCACCACCAAGCAGCAGTTGAGAGCTGGATTAAATGATCTGAAAGCTGCTTTTGAACTCATTCAAAAAGGTAGTGCTACAGGATTTAAGGGGTGGTTTATGAAAAAAGCTGGTGGAAGTGATGCGTACAACTTAGACAAATTATTGGAGGGAATTAGAGGTGGTGTTCTAAGGACGGTATTTGAGAATCTAAAATCGATGAGTCCTAGCGGAACAGTAGGAACTGGTCCTATATCAAATTTTGAAAGTCAGGCACTATCATCAATGTTTGGTTCTTTGGATGTTGGGCGAGATAAAGAGGGATTGGAGAGGACTTTACAAGTAATTAAAACAGCATTTGATTTTTTCAATAGGCATAATGATCTTCAACTGTACAACGCATTAACAGGTCAGCCTATAGATACGCCCCAAGAAATCTCTGATAAATATTTTGTAGATTCACCGATGTCACAAGGGGATTGGGCAAATGCACCAGTAGTGAATAATACAGAAGAAGCTAATAAATTGCCTTCTGGAACAAAGTTTATCTTAAACCACAATGGTATTAAATATAAAGCTGTTAAGGGATAGATTATGCCTCATTATAATAATGCTTATCGAGAGTCTTTTCCTAATTTTGGTCCTAGCGTGAAGATTATTCAACGTATTCCTGATGATGAATATGGTAAGTTAAGGGGGGAAACGTTACCAGACTTTGGTCCTGATATAAAAATTATTGGACGTATTCCTGATAATGAATATGAAAATTTTGGAGGGTACGAAACATCACCCCAACATCCCGAAATCACGCAAAGTGAAGCTTTTTGGAACTCTTTAAAGCATGGATTGAGTTTTAATTTAGATGATGAGATTGCGGGGATTACAGCGGCAGGACGTGATTCTGATGATGAGTTGGCAATAAAGGCTTTTGCGAAGGGGCTTTACAACTATTGGACTGGAGATAAGAAAACCATAGAAAAATATGAGAAAGAAGCTAATAGAATACGTGATTATTATCGTAGGATGAGTGATCAACATTATTGGACTTCTTTTGCTGGAAATGCTTTAGGGTCGGCAATTCCTTCCCTTGCGACTTTAGGGGGAGGATTGTTAGCCTCAGGAGCACGCTTTGTAGCGCCTACACTTGCAAGGAATGTGGCGGGGTCAAAATTAGGTCAAGCCTTTTTGAACACTGGTCAGTCATTTCCAAGTCGATTTGCAAGTCCATTTTTAGGCATCACGAACAAAACAACATTGCCGCATTTGCTTAAAGTAGGGGCGGCATCTGGTGCATTACATGGAGCGGGAGAAGGCGAAGGTCTTGGTAATACACTTACAAGTACGTTATCTGGTGCAGGTTTAGGAGCGGGCGGGGCATTGGTTGGAAGTGCTTTAGGTCATTTGGCTGGTTCTACTGTCGGTGGAATACAAAGACTTTTTTCTCCTTCTCATAAGCAAGGTGTTGCAACAGACACGTTAAGAGCAATCAGTAAACATTTAGGCAATGAAGCTTCTGAAGAGCTAGGAAAATCTTTTAAGAATGCGGTCTCTACCGATTATGTAGCTGATCATAGTCCTTTTTTACAGGATCTTGTTTTTGATATCGCGAAAAGAAACCAAGGAGCTTATCTTGATTTGACTAAAAGAGCTGGGCAGAGAGCGCTGGAAGGAGGGGAGCGTATTCATCAGGCAGCAGATGAACACTTTGTTCCTCGTCAAAATGTCACAGGTTTAAAAGGTGATCTTATCGCGAGTAGGAAAGAAGCATCCCATACTCTTTATGAAATAGCTAAAAAGATACCAATAGGAGAGAAATATTATGGGGCACTTAATGAATTAATGGAGCGTCCATACTTTAAACAAGCTTATAATAAAGGGCTAAGGGGATTCATTAGTGATGGCAATAAAGCCAGTCCGTTTTCTTCTGAAAAATTTAGCCTTCTTAAAGAGAAACCCAACATGGGTATTCTCCATAAAACTAAGGAGGCTATTGATTTTATGATACGGGCAGAAAAGAGGCAAGGAAACAATAGCAAAGTTCGTAGCTTAGTAGAGATCGACAAAAAGTTATTAGAGATTATGGATGATATATCGTCTGAATATAAGAAAGGGCGGGCATTGTATCATCAATATAGTTCAGATGTAGATGCTATGGGTAAAGGTTCTAAAATCCTTAGCAAGTCGGTTAATAAGGATGAGTTCAGTAAAATCTTTGATGAATTACCAGAGGGAGAACAAGAATACTTTAAAAAGGGATCAAGAGCAAAACTTTTACAAGGTATGGGGCAAGCAGGAGATCAAGTTTCCAAGGCAAAGGAGATTTTTGGTACGAATGATCTGTATGAACGATTTGCAAAGATTTATGGAGCAGATAAAGCTTCTGCTGTTAAGAAGGTTGTCGATAGAGAAGCTAATTATGCAGATTTTT
>NZ_JBHIOH010000072.1:0-1264 GCF_042195375.1 Bartonella sp. CL100XZDX
CAATTTCTATTAGGTTAGTGTTTTGTTCACTCATCTTGATTTCCTACATTGCGCGCAATTCACCCGTGGCGTGAATCACGCATCTGTTAAAAGGCTGGTTTTGGGGTGTTAGAGTTTTGTCTTTACAGGTTGTACAATCCGATCAATTGGAATGCGTTTTATATATGCACAATGATCAGAATATAGCGTCAACAAGAAAGATTCATCTGAATTGGGTGGTATCATTTCAAATCTAGTGCATGCAAACGGTCTGAATTCGTATGAAAATGCAAAGCATTGCGATCCTATGAGTTCCATTGGCACGATATTCTCTTCACTTAAGAAGGCATCTATTTTGTCTTTAGAGATTATGGTATCTACATAGGGCTCGCCCTTATCTCCAGAGATCGTTATACAAAGTTCACTTGGATTGTGGGTATTTCTCACAACTAACTGCGAACACAAAGTAGGTTTAATTTCATATCTATACATAATAATTATCTTCTCTCGCTCGTTGTGATAATACTGCCTCCACGAACCTCTGAATCTCCGTAAATGTGTGCGTTACCATACACTTCTGCATTGCAATGAACACTTGCGTTTTCGTAAACATGTGCTTTTCCAAAAATACGACCACCATATATTTTTGCGTTATGATGAATTGTTGCATTTTCATAAATATTTGCAAAATAACAAACTTTTGAGTTATCAAATACCTTGGCATTGTTGTAAACTCTTGCACCGCTATAAACCATGGCATCATCATAAACCCAACAGTCTCCTTCATGACTTAAGTTGCTCTCACCTTCTATAAAGCCGCCTAGGTCACCTTTCTTGACTCTTCCAAAGTCTCTTAATGCTCTAATTCGGTGAAGAGTTCTTCCATCAAACACAATTTTTTCATCAGTAAATTCGTATTTTCTCATCTGGTCTTTTCTCCAGTTGAGATTCTTTTATCACCATCAATCCAGTCGTCCCAACATACACATGCTGCACCGTAAATTTTTGCATGACCGTAAACATGCGCATCACCGTAAACTTCTGCATTGCCGTAAACACGCGCCCTATCGTAAATGTATGGCTCTTCGTAAACTTGTGCATTGCCATAAACTTCTGCATTATCAAAAACGTGCGGTTCACCGCAAATATATGCATCACCGTAAACTTCTGCATGACCGTAAATGCATGGTTCATCGAAAACTTTTGCTTTGCCATAAATACGAGAATTGCCGTAAACATGTGCATAACCGTAAACTTGTGCATTTTCGTAAACCTTAGCATTACC
>NZ_JBHIOH010000073.1:0-3878 GCF_042195375.1 Bartonella sp. CL100XZDX
TCACAATACGTTCTGTCATAACACACATATAAATACGTAGAGCCTTAAGGGGGGATTATGATCACTAACGCACAAACCATTCTCTGTCTTGATCTAGGGACTAAGACAGGCTGGGCGATATGCGGTGCGGATGGTTTTATCACAAGCGATACAGAAGATTTTCAATCACGCCGTTTTGAAGGCGGTGGCATGCGTTATTTACGCTTTAAACGGTGGCTTACTGAACTAAAGAGATATGTTGATGAAATTGACGCGGTGTATTTTGAGGAGGTGCGCCGGCATGTGGGTACAGACGCTTCTCATATTTACGGGGGCTTTCTAGTAACCTTAACAGCGTGGTGTGAACATCATCAGATACCATATGAAGGCATTCCTGTTGGCACAATTAAGAAGGCAACAACAGGAAAAGGCAACGCCTCAAAAGAAGAAATGATTAAGGCGGTNCAACGCCTCAAAAGAAGAAATGATTAAGGCGGTATGTGCAAAAGGACATACACCTAAAGACGACAATGAAGCAGATGCTTTAGCAATTTTATATTTAATGAAAGAAGGGGGCGCGCATGTCTAATGCAATGCCATGGATCAGATTCCATTTGTATGACTGGATAAATGATACAGATAAAATGACATTGGAACAAAGAGGCATTTATATCACGCTTCTTGTTCGCATGTACGATAAAAAAGCACCAATTAAAGAAGATTTTGAAACGCTTGCACGTGTTTGCAATTGTTCACAAAAAAAGTTTGCGACTATTGTCGAATATTTAACGAAGAATAACAAACTTCTCCAAACAGATAAAGGGTTGTGGAATACCCGCGTTGAAAAAGAATTAAAAGAAATCGCATGGCATAAGCACAGGGAGGACAAAGAGAATGTCCAGTAAATTACCTTGGGTACGTAATTTTTATCAAGAGTGGATTATGGACTTTGCTGGCACCGACGCAGCAGAGAAAGCTACTTATAGTACACTCACTGCTCTTATGTATCGAGCCTGTGAACCGATTTATGATGACACTTCTGTATTAGCGCGCGTCGTTGGTTGTTCAGTACGAACCTTTAAAAAATCATTAGAAAAACTTATTCGAAAAAAATTAATTCTTCAATTAGAAAATGGAAATTTATGGAGTGCACAAGTCGAAGAAGAATTAAAAAATTGTAATGAGAATTTAAATAGGCTTTCAGAAAGAGCTATAAAAGCTGCAAATACCAAGAGAAATAAGCAGAAAGATAACTCATCAAGAGAACATGATGAAGTCATGACGACGTCATCACGAGGTCATGATGACATCATGATGAGTTCATCACGACAACACATTAACATAGACAATAACATATATAATAAAAAAACTAATACTATCGTATTAGCAAAAAAAGAAATTGGTTCTGAAAGTTTAGAAACAAACGAACAGGTTGACGAGCCAACAGAGGTTTCTGCTGTTGAAACCACATCAGAGCAAATCACAACGGGTGTAGACAACCAATCTCCCATTCACGAGCAAGAGAACGTTCCCAAAAAAGCAAAACGAGCGCAAGCTAATCGCGGTTGTCGATTGCCTACGGATTTTGAACCCGATTACGATTTTGCCATTGCAGAGGGTTTGCCTCCGGAGCGTGTCAAAGTCGAAATCGCAAAGTTTCGAGATTTTTGGAAAGCCTGTGCAGGAAAGAATGCTATCAAACGTGATTGGCAAGCAACATGGAGAAACTGGGTGCGAAAGGCTATCGAGGTTTTAGAAAAAACAAAAAACACGAACAACAATGGTGGAAACAATGGAAATTACACTCAAAAGCAAAAAAGCATTGGGGAGCGTATCGCAGACAGTCTCCTTGATATCGGAAATCGAGGGTATTTTGAAACACATTCATGCGATGATACCTCCGAGCGGTCCGTTTGTTTTGAAGGAAGGCAGCCAATTAACGAAACAGCAGGAATCGATTGCTTTAGAGGCTGGTGATCAATTGCAAGAGCTCTTCGCAGTGAAAGCAGGTAAAGAGGATATAGCAAAAGCTATTCGCATGCTGTCGTGTGGTTTGAAAATAGCACAACAATCAGACCATGAGGGAATGGCGTTGACCTATGGAATGGTTTTGGAAAATGTTTCTGCATGGTCACTGATGACAGTGGTCAAACGGATTTTATGTGATGAAATAAATTGTTTATCCGATACGTTTTTTCCGAGCACGCGTGAACTTGTCAGGTTGTGTCGTGATTTGGAAAACGATCTTTTGAGAAAAGCCAATTTTGTACGCAATGCTGTTTTGAGATTCCGTGAAAAGGAGTTGAAAGAACAAGCAGAGAAAGAGCATTCAACACCTATAACGCTTGTTCACAAGCAAGAGCTTGAAGAGACTTTAAATGGCATTGGTGGGATAATGAAACGCTTTGGTCCACAGCAAAATAGTGAAAAGTGCTGATCATTTTACGATTAGGCATGTATTTAAATCGATAAAAAGGTACCGTAGGAAATAAATATGTTTACAGATAAGCAGCTAAGAGCCTTGTTTGGTATTATAACTTTTATATTTTTATGTTTTTTAGGAATTAAAAAAAATCCCTACTTTATTCAAAGTATTTTGATATTTGCGTCTATTTCTTTGATAATAATAACAAATATTTTTGTAATTTTATGCAATTCTCATATTCCTTTTGAGTTGCAGAACAATCCAAAATATAAAGATGATGATACAACGGGTTGGGTGAAACTAACACGTGATTTACAACAGTATTTGCACAGACTTTTAAAGCTAATAAGTTTAGCACTTGTCGTTTTAATTTTTCCAAGTAGTTATAAAGAAACGGTCTCTGTGCCTATTATTTCTAAGTACGTGGAGCATAAGCTTTCTTTTTCATTGGATACTGTACTTTGCTACTCAGATATTGCTCTTTGGTATTCTTTTTTAGTTTGTGTATTGTTTCTTATGTTACATACACGCAGTTTAATAAACATATCCATTTACACACTACAGTGCTCAGTTAAAAAGCAAAAGTAAAATTTCCGATTTTATAAAACTGTTCAGATTACGTTGTCTCTTCTCAACGTTCATAGATGAAATCAACAAGAGCATAAAAAACTATCGTGGGCTGCTTGATTTTAAAGAACATGACCTCTAGGTGTGAAGAAAGATGGGCTAAGTATTTCTAAAGATGCCCTACTTGCTCTAAAGGTGAAATATGTGGGATTGGGCTGTTATGCCGAGCTTGCCACAAATCATGCTTTTGTTGCAATTTAAGCCAGAATTCCGCATCATTTAAACCCGCTTTTTCTAACCGTAAAGCTAAATTAATGCTAATCGCCGCATGGCAGTTTAAGACGCGGGATAAAGTTAAACGTGCAACACCAAGACGATTTGCAGCTTCTGTTACTGTTAACCCTAATTCATCAAGCAATTCTTCTTTCAAAATGCCGCCAGGGTGTGGAGGATTGTACATCATAATAACACCTCAAAACTCAATGGTAATCTTGATAATCAACCAGTTCAACGTCTGTCCCAATGAAACGAAAGGTAACACGCCAATTTCCATTGACACGCATTGACCAGTAACCTTTTAAATCGCCCGTAAGCGCATGTAGACGATACGATTTAAGAGTAACTTGTTCAGGCGCGGATATTGTATCTAAAATTACTAAAATGTTTGCTAATTTTTTAGCATGCGCGGGTTGTATGCCTTTGCAGACTCCTCTTTCAAAGAATAATTTCAACCCTTTATGCTTAAAACTAACGATTGCCATATATACCCTCTTGATACTATACACCATGCATTTATGTCAATTGATATTTATCAAAGAGCACCTTAAAACATAATTTTATATGTTAAAAAACAATAATATCATTTTGAAATAATTGAATAAATATGCAAATTATGCTAAGATTTTTC
>NZ_JBHIOH010000074.1:0-6925 GCF_042195375.1 Bartonella sp. CL100XZDX
ATGTTGCGACAGCCCTTGCATTAAGACGATTCATAAGAACCATTTTTACTCCTTTCTTGTACAATTTTTACCCACACATCAACCCCGCTTGTGACGTGCAAGCAAGTGGTTTTGCTTGATTCAAGATAAACAGATTTGAAATGAGAGAATCCTACGTTATTCGGGCGTCTAATTCAATATGAACAGAGCTAGATTATCATTATAAATCAATATCTTGTATCGGTCATTCAAGATGAGATTGATGACATAGCCGATGAGTATGTTCAACAAATCCAAGAAAGCATTTTTGCAGCCATTCGTTTTTGTGAACGGGAGACCTTTTACTTTAACGAAAGCCGTGATGTGGTGTTTGAGACACGGGCGGGACAAGGTGTTTATGATGCAAGCACTACCCGCCCTATTGAAACAGCTGTTAAAATAAAAAACGTTTATCTAAGCTCTGATCAACATCATAAGTTTGCCTTGGAGTGTAAGGACCATGTTTCTTTAGAGCCATTGTTATCATCAGAGCAGCAAGGAACGCCGGTTTGTTACAGTTATTTTGATAGGAAATTACATCTTTATCCCACGCCGGATAGAGCCTATCAGATTCAACTCATTCTCTCTCCATTGCGTTTATCAGAGATAGAGAGTGTTGATGAGGAGCACCCATGGTTTGTGCACGCGTTTGATTTGATTAAGGCGCGTGCAAAATACGAACTTTACAAGAATATCTTGAAAGACCCCGATTGTGCCACGGCAGCTTACAATGACTTTAACGAACAGTTGCATGAATTGCGTGCAGAGACGTCTCAACGTCATAACGTGACTAGAATAATACCAACGGATTTTTAGCATGGTTTATTTTCCCATTGCCGATTACAGACCGGATGTTGCGGTTGTCAACGGCAGTTTTACGGATAGCCTTGTGAATGTTTTACCGGCAGATGGTGGTTACATACCCATGCCTAGTGCAATGGTTGTGTCTCATCCTTTGGAAGAAAAGCCTTTGGGTTCAATCGCCTTTAGAAGCGGTAATGGTGTTAAGATAATCGTAGGAGGCAAGCAAAAGCTTTATAGTTATGATAGCCAAACGAAGGGTTGGAAAGACATAAGCCAAAGTGGTGTGACCTATCATGCGCATGAGGATAATCAATGGTCGTTCGCTTTGTTTGGTCAAAGAATTATTGCGGTGAATAAAAATGATAAACCACAAGTTTTTAATACCCATAGTTCTGAACGATTTGAAGATTTAGGAGGCAATCCACCGAAAGCAGGCTTGGTGAAGGTTTGGGGACCTTTTGTTTGTTTGATGCAATTGACAGATAACCCCAATCGCATTCATTGGTCTGGTTTGGAAGATGCAACCCATTGGACAGTTAAACAGAAAGATTGCGATTTTCAGGATTTTCCGGATGGAGAATATGTTCAAGGGGCAACAGAGTCCACCAATCCCCTCATTTTTATGCGTTCTGCTATTTATGCAGGAACCTTTGTTGCGGGTTCTAAGATTGTGTTTACGTTTCAAAAGATACAAGACAAGCGAGGAGCAAGAAGTGCAGCCTCTATAGCATGTCGAGGGAGTGATGCTTTTTTTGCAGGTGATGGCGGTTTTTATCAAATGAGTTTAGATGGTCAACTTTTACCGATAGGTTTTGAAAAGGTTGATAGAACGGTTTTTAAAACATTTGATAAGTTTGCTCTTGATGAGATGCAAGGAGTTATAGACCCCATTGATAACCGGATTTATTGGTCCTTAAAGAGAGGCAATAACGAGCAAACCACCTTTGTTTATGATTGGGGTTTACAGAAATGGTCGACACTACAGGGAAAGCCTTTCACGTTATTTCCAATGTTTACAACAGGTTATACTTTAGAACAGTTAGATGAGATTTCGCTCAATCTTGAGGCATTGCCGGCTTCTTTAGACAGCCCTCGTTGGCAAAGTGGCGCTCCAATGCTTGGTGCTTTTGATGAAAACAATCGGCTTGTTATGTTTACAGGAGCCCCGATGGAGGCAACGGTTGTTTCGCAAGAGATGGGAGCGCCGGATGGAAGTTTTAACTTTATCACGAAGATGTTTGCTGAAGTTGATACGACGGAAGGTCTTTTAAGTATAGGAGAACGTCGTCTTCGCAATAATCAGACGCCGATCACATGGCATAAGGAGAGGGTGTGTTCTTATGTCACGGGCGCTTATCATGGGCGTTCACGCAATCGTTATCACCGCTTTAAATTGCGCATTCCTAAGAATGAACCTTGGACGATGATTACGGGTTTTAATGTGGATTTACGTCCTTTTGGTAGAGGATAATGGCAAAAGTCTTTTTGACCAGTTCTTGGGATATAGAGCGTATAGCCCCTTATCTTGAAGAAATCATTGCATCCTTTAGAGAGTATGTAGAGCGTTTCAAACATGAAATCACGTTGCAAGAGCTCATTGAAGCGATTTGCAGTGGCAAGAAACAGTTATGGCTTGTTTTGGATGATGAAGAGCGCTTTTTAGCAGCAGTCACGACCCAGATACAGCAGACAGTTTTAGGAAAGAAACGCGCTCTGATTTGTGAATGTAGTGGCAAGGGTGTTCTTGATTTGGTTGACAATTTGCAAGTTGTAGAGGATTGGGCGCGTGAGAATGGGGCTTCTGAAATGGAGATCTTGGGTCGTTTGGGTTGGAAACGTGCATTGGACAAGCAAGGTTACAGCATAGATATGCTTTATTACAGGAAGGAATTGTGAAATGGGGAGCAAGACACCAGCAACAACAGAACAAAAGCAGGTGCAGACAAGCGCTCCTCCAGCTTGGATGCAGAATGTATTTAAGCGTGGGGGTAGGGATGCGTATCAAATGTATGACACAGGGATTGGGGGTAATGTGTATGGGGGACCTCGTATTGCCCCGTTAAGTGCTCAAACCACCCAAGCCATAGGTGGTCTTGGGAGTGTACCATTGCACTATCAAAATCGCTCTTTGATGAATACAATCTATAATCCAACGTCGGCAGCCATGAATCTTAGACATATGGCTTCTGGTGGTATGGTTGGACAGAATCCGTCTTTTAATGCCGCCCTTCAAAATAGCTTAGACCGTGTAAGAGATACGATTAACAGCTCTTTTGCGGGTGCGGGTCGTTATGGGTCTGGTGCACATGCAGGTGTATTGGCAAATGAACTTGGTGCTTTGTCCACAAGTGCTATGGCAGACCAGTATAATCGTGATGCGGACCGCATGATGCAAGCCAATGCCATGATAGACCAAGCCAATCAAAATCAGTTGGGAGCCTCAAATAACTTCTTACAGGGTTATGGCAATGCCTATTCCAATGCCATACAGGGGGGAGGTGTGCTTGATAATTACAATCAGAGAGTTGTTGATGCCAATCGTGAACGTTGGCTGGAACAAGACAATAGCGGCTGGAATAGATTGAATATGCTTATGAACGCCGGTCATGGCTTTGCAAGGAATTACGGCACGACGACGAATAATCATACAATCTCTAAGATAGAGGGCAATAATCCGTGGAAAAATGTAGGGGCTATAGGTTCTCTGGCACTTCAAGCAGCACCGATGGCTTTTGGTTACATGGCAGGTGGTCCAATGGGAGCAGCGTTGGCAGGAGGAGCATCCAAGTTTTTTTTAGATTACATGAATCAAAAGAAAGCTCTGGAGAATAATTAAAGAATAGTTTTGTAGGAGAGTGTGATGGTTGCACCGATAATACCAATGGCTTTAGTAACAGGAGCGAGATTTGCACCGCATATTATGAGATATCTTTATCCCAGAATGGCTCCAAAAGCGGTTACAGGGGCGCAAAGATTTGGACAATTCATGAAAGCAAGTCCAAAGAGTACCATAGCTACTGGAGGGGCAATGACTCTCGCCCCTTTGATGGCACCAGAGGAAGTACATGCTCCAAACAACCCCTATTTACAGAATATGCAGCAGCCATATGGACCATTTATGCCCTATACGGCTCCTAAAACGGAAATGCCTCTTGGTGTAGGAAATCATTCCCCTATGCCAAATGCACTGGAGGACGCTCCACAAGAATTTAAACCTCATGTTAATGAACAAACGCAACCATTAGCACCCGCTTCCCCAACACCGACTCCTGAACTGACAGATGCAGAGAAATTTTTACAGTCCAATACTTATAAGTTTTTTCAATCAGATGCGTATCAGAAGCTCAAAGATCTTTTTGCAGGTATGGCGGCAGCACCCACAGATGGTTCTGGATGGGATGCGCTAGCAAGTGGTGTGAAGCATCTTAATGAAGGTGATAAACAAAGAGGGCAGGTTAACCAGACTGTCGATTATTTAAAGTCCAAAGGCTACAGTGATGAAGAAGCTGCTGTCATGGCACGGAATCCTCAAATGCTTAGTGCATTGCTAACAGGTGGTGATACTCCTAAACTACTTGCGGGGCATGAATGGTATACCGATCCAGAGACAGGTGAACGTGGACAGAGACCGATGTCAGGGACTCTACAGGCATTGGAGTATAATCAGAAGCTACAAGCACAGAAAGAGTGGGAGGGTAAAAGGATAAAAAATATGTTCACCACCAAGCAGCAGTTGAGAGCTGGATTAAATGATCTGAAAGCTGCTTTTGAACTCATTCAAAAAGGTAGTGCTACAGGATTTAAGGGGTGGTTTATGAAAAAAGCTGGTGGAAGTGATGCGTACAACTTAGACAAATTATTGGAGGGAATTAGAGGTGGTGTTCTAAGGACGGTATTTGAGAATCTAAAATCGATGAGTCCTAGCGGAACAGTAGGAACTGGTCCTATATCAAATTTTGAAAGTCAGGCACTATCATCAATGTTTGGTTCTTTGGATGTTGGGCGAGATAAAGAGGGATTGGAGAGGACTTTACAAGTAATTAAAACAGCATTTGATTTTTTCAATAGGCATAATGATCTTCAACTGTACAACGCATTAACAGGTCAGCCTATAGATACGCCCCAAGAAATCTCTGATAAATATTTTGTAGATTCACCGATGTCACAAGGAGGTGGTGCAAATATACCTATAATGAAATGGCAGGAAGGTATCGACAGAGATGATATCACTGTGTTTATAGATGCGTCTACCGGTAAGCGTATTGAAAAGGAAGAGTATTAATGAATACTTATACTAGCATTCCAGAATATGTAACATCTAAAAGTGGAAAACGTTACCGTTTGCGTGTTCTCGATGACAATTCGAGAGGTGGCACTCCAGAATATGTAACATCTAAAAGTGGAAAACGTTATCGTTTGCGTGTTCTCGATGATGCTCCGAATTTTGAAGAAACACCATCACCGCAACATCCCGAAATCACGCAAAGTGAAGCTTTTTGGAATTCTTTAAAGCATGGTCTCAGTTTTAATTTAGATGATGAAATTGCAGGGATCACAGCGGCGGGACGTGATGATGAGAATGAGAATGCACTAAATGCTTTTCGCAAGGGGCTGTACAGATATTGGTTATCTGGAGATAAGAAATACGAAGATAAGTATGAGAAAGAAGCTAATAGAATACGTGATTATTATCGTAGGATGAGTGATCAACATTATTGGACTTCTTTTGCTGGAAATGCTTTAGGGTCGGCAATTCCTTCCCTTGCGACTTTAGGGGGAGGATTGTTAGCCTCAGGAGCACGCTTTGTAGCGCCTACACTTGCAAGGAATGTGGCGGGGTCAAAATTAGGTCAAGCCTTTTTGAACACTGGTCAGTCATTTCCAAGTCGATTTGCAAGTCCATTTTTAGGCATCACGAACAAAACAACATTGCCGCATTTGCTTAAAGTAGGGGCGGCATCTGGTGCATTACATGGAGCGGGAGAAGGCGAAGGTCTTGGTAATACACTTACAAGTACGTTATCTGGTGCAGGTTTAGGAGCGGGCGGGGCATTGGTTGGAAGTGCTTTAGGTCATTTGGCTGGTTCTACTGTCGGTGGAATACAAAGACTTTTTTCTCCTTCTCACAAGCAAGGTGTTACAACAGACACATTAAGAGAAATCAGTAAACATTTAGGTAAGGAGGCTTCTGAAGAGCTAGGAAACTCTTTTAAGAATGCAGTTCCTATCGATTACGTAGCTGATCATAGTCCTTTTTTACAGGATCTTGTTTTTGATATCGCGAAAAGAAACCAAGGGGCTTATCTTGATTTGACCAAAAGAGCTGAGCAGAGAGCGCTGGGAGGAGGGGAGCGTATTCATCAAGCTGCTGATGAACACTTTGTTCCTCGTCAAAATGTCACAGGTTTAAAAGATGATCTTATCGCGAGTAGGGAAGCGGCGACAGAGAGTCTTTACGATATAGCCAAGAAAACGCCGATAGGAGAAAAATATTATGGCGCGCTTAATGAATTAATGGAGCGCCCCTATTTTAAACAAGCTTATGACGAAGGGTTAAAGGAGTTCACGAGTGGTGGGAATAAAGTCAGTCCTTTTTCTTCTCAAAAATTTAGTCTCCTTAAAGAAAAACCGAACATGGGGATTCTTCATGAAACGCAGCGTAAACTTCGTTTTATGACAGATACAGCGAGAAAAATGGGAGATGATAGCAAAGTTCGTACCTTAGTAGGTATCCGGAAAAAATTGTTAGAGATTATGGATGATATATCGTCTGAATATAAGAAAGGGCGGGCATTGTATCATCAATATAGTGCACGTGTAGATGCTATGGGCGAAGGAGAAAAAGTCCTTAGAAAGTCGGTTAATAAGGATAAATTCAGTAAAATTTTTGATGAATTACCAGAGGGACAACAAGAATACTTTAAAAAGGGATCAAGAGCAAAACTTTTACAAGGTATGGGTCAAACAAAAGATGAAGTGTCCAAGGCAAAGGAGATTTTTGGTACGAATGATCTTTATGAAAGATTTGCAAAGATTTATGGAGCAGATAAAGCTTCTGCTGTTAAGAAGGTTGTCGATAGAGAAGCTAATTATGCAGATTTTT
>NZ_JBHIOH010000075.1:0-1345 GCF_042195375.1 Bartonella sp. CL100XZDX
TGCACTGATGCTGTTCTCATAACCAAAGATCACCTGTAGCGCACTATTGCTTGAGGGAACCTCTAAATCATTGCCACTATCGTCAAACTCTGCTTCAAATGTATCGGCTTCATTCCCGGCATGGTCCGTAATCGTTGCGGTTAAAAGATGCTGGTAAAAAACCTCATGAACAGGTTTGTCTTCCACCTTGACCGCAATAAAAGGGTGTGTACGCATTAATCCCATAACCGCTTCACCATGCTGTTCTTTTCTTGGCTAACAAATTCAGGCAGAATGACCTTTAAGCCCCGTGGTAAAAACACACCATATTTGGCAATCTCTGGATTGGCTTCCAGTGTGGCTTCTAAATAACCGTTTAGTGCCCCAACTTGGATGCGGTCTCCTAACACAGCCATGACATGGTGAAAGCAAAGGAGATCGAGGCTCATATCCTCTAGCTCTACAATAACGCGCTTTTTGGGTATCTTCATGGGGTAGGTTCCTCTTGGTAATACCCCATTTGATATTGTCTCTCTTGGTATTGTCCTTGTGGTTTTCCGCCATTAAAAAAGGGCAAGAGCGTAATGGAATAGCGGATGCGCTGGGATTGACCAGAGCGACTGATATAGTCATGGTCTTTATTGATCGTGGTGATTACTACGGGTCCATGGAGAAGGACACTATAGGTGGTATCATTGATCCAACGAAGCATCTGGACAGGCTTTGCTCTTCGTATAGTTGTAGTGATGGCATCTATCGCTACCCGGTCCCCAAATTCTTCTGGAAACCAAACCCCATGAATGGTTTTGGGATCATAGCCATAACCGGTAAATTGCAAACTGGGTGCCTTGCCAAAACGCTCCATACAAACCCATGAGGCAGAAAGCTCTTCTTCAAAAGATTGGAAATTCAGCCAGTCCACATAAAATTGATGTGGTCCTAACATCATCAAAGGATCTCTCATAGGCTCCCTCCCCTCATTCTGTCCCGCCATGCAGCGCATTAGCACGTGCCCGTTGCCAAAGCATGGGCAACCGCACGACCAGTGGCCATGGGTTCACGGGCACCATTAACATGCACTGTGACATTTTGATTGTGTGTGATGGGGGAACGGTCTTTGTCTCTTTGCTCTCTCGCAAATGAATTTACAGGAGAAGCCCCCGCAAATTGTGGTATGGGCTGAATGGCTGTTTTACCCCCCAAAAAACTTGGCAAAAACTCTCTTACATCAATGGAACCAATCCACCCCTTAATGCGGCTAGGCAAAGATTTACAATAATCCATCAATTGTGAGATAGACGACATAAAGCCATCGACAATCGAATTAGCCAGATCTTCGCCCGCTTGTTCCATACCAGCCTTGGCA
>NZ_JBHIOH010000076.1:0-2073 GCF_042195375.1 Bartonella sp. CL100XZDX
AATTAGCAAAGATATTGCTGAAGCAAAGAGTGATTCCTTGAATTGGAGCGACACTGCACATGCGTTTGTAGCGACGCATGGTGAAGAGAATGCAAGCAGCAAGATAACATCGCTTACCAATGGGTCTATAACTAAAGACTCAAGTGATGCTGTAGCGGGCAATCAGCTATATGCTCTAGGGAGCAGTGTTGCGAAGTCTTTAGGTGGTAAAGCTAAGTATGAGAATGGGACTTGGAGTGCGCCTACATTCGCGGTTAAGAGCTTTAAAGCGGATGGGGTAACAGAAGATAAAGAGTATCATGATGTAGCAACAGCGTTTGCTGGTGTAGGAACTTCTTTCGCGAATGTGAATAATTCTATCACGAATATTAAGGATGAAATTAGCAAAGATATTGCTGAAGCAAAGAGTGATTCCTTGAATTGGAGCGACACTGCACATGCGTTTGTAGCGACGCATGGTGAAGAGAATGCAAGCAGCAAGATAACATCGCTTACCAATGGGTCTATAACTAAAGACTCAAGTGATGCTGTAGCGGGCAATCAGCTATATGCTCTAGGGAGCAGTGTTGCGAAGTCTTTAGGTGGTAAAGCTAAGTATGAGAATGGAACTTGGAGTGCGCCTACATTTGCGGTTAAGAGCGTGAAAGAAGATGGTAAAACAGAAGATAAAGAGTATCATGATGTAGCAACAGCGTTTGCTGGTGTAGGAACTTCTTTCGCGAATGTGAATAATTCTATCACGAATATTAAGGATGAAATTAGCAAAGATATTGCTGAAGCAAAGAGTGATTCCTTGAATTGGAGCGACACTGCACATGCTTTTGTAGCAACGCATGGTGAAGAGAATGCAAGCAGCAAGATAACATCGCTTACCAAAGGGTCTATAACTAAAGACTCAAGTGATGCTGTAGCGGGCAATCAGCTATATGCTCTAGGGAGCGGTGTTGCGCAATCTTTAGGTGGTAAAGCTAAGTATGAAGGTGGCACATGGACAGCTCCGACTTACGAAATCTCTAATATTTCTGCAGATGGTGATGTGGAAAAGACGAGCTTCAATGATGTTGGTAGCGCTTTTGCGGGTCTTGATACGAGTGTCAAGAATGTGAACACTCANGGACAGTAAAGAGAATGCAAGCAGCAAGATAACATCGCTTACCAATGGGTCTATAACTAAAGACTCAAGTGATGCTGTAGCGGGCAATCAGCTATATGCTCTAGGGAGCAGTGTTGCGCAATCTTTAGGTGGTAAAGCTAAGTATGAAGGTGGCACATGGACAGCTCCGACTTACGAAATCTCTAATATTTCTGCAGATGGTGATGTGGAAAAGACGAGCTTCAATGATGTTGGTAGCGCTTTTGCGGGTCTTGATACGAGTGTCAAGAATGTGAACACTCATCTGTCTAATGAGGTCAAAAAGTTTGATGAAAAACTAAGTAATATTACTCAAGCGGTTAATGGTGATGCTTTAATCTGGAGCCAAACGGCGAATGCCTTTGTAGCGACGCATGGGGATAGTAAAGAGAACAGCAAGATTACGTCTCTTAAAAATGGAGACATTAGTAGAACGTCAACGGATGCTGTAGCTGGTAACCAGCTATATGCTCTAGGGAGCGATGTTGCGAAGTCTTTAGGTGGTGGTGCTAAGTATGAGGATGGCCACTGGAGCAAACCTAAGTTCACGGTTAAAACAGTAAAATCTGATGGTACTGAGAGTGAGGAGAGCTATACAGATGTGGCTTCAGCGTTTGCCGGTGTAGGCACTTCTTTCACGGATTTACATAAAGAGATTACCAATGAAATTAGCACTGCTCAGGCTGATGCCTTGTTGTGGGATAAGNGGTGTTGGTGATTCATTCGAGAATGTTAAAGATAAAATCGAACATGTTAAGGATGAAATTACCGAAGAGATTACCAATGAAATTAGCACTGCTCAGGCTGATGCGTTGTTGTGGGATAAGGCTAAAGGTGCCTTTGTAGCGACGCATGGGGACAGTAAAGAGAACAGCAAGATTACGTCTCTTAAAAATGGAGACATTAGTGGAACCTCAACGGATGCCGTAACGGGTAACCAG
>NZ_JBHIOH010000077.1:0-1586 GCF_042195375.1 Bartonella sp. CL100XZDX
ATTTTGGACAAATCTTCTGTCCGTTCCATTCTTGTTTTGTAAAAACAAAATCCATGCCTTCTTTTAGATCAAGCTTTTCAATACAATCATTAAACCAAGTGGAGAAATCTTGTTTCAAATGTAAGTACCTATGCATTACATGGGCATTGACCATTTTGGCATAACCAATTTTGTTGTCTACCTCGTTTTCAGGCGTGAGATATCCTTCACTATGAATATTATTATCATGTGTGGTCATAAGTTTACTCTAATTAATTATTGATGAATGAAAGGGGGCGCTTTTAAATGCGCCCTTAAGAATTTTTAAAGCACATCACATGCACGCAAACGGTGTTGTTGTTCGTAAGTACCGTAAATCTCATCATTATATTTTTCGTCTGCGATCTCGTCTAAAAGTTCTTGGTAAACATCACTTTCGCGTACAAAGTCATGAACTTTACTCTCCTCATGGAGATGTTCGATATTTTCGTTTACATATGCTTCTGCAATTTCTTCAGAGATATCTTCACAATTATTCTCAGAAGGATTGATGCGAAGAATTTGGAGTGCATCATCTGCCTCGTCAATAATTTTTAGAACTTGGCTTTCATCAAGTGGTCCAGACCGACCAATGTTTTGATCATCATCATAGACAACTAATAAAATTTCATCGGAATTTATAAGAATTGGATTTTCCATAATTTCTCCTCCCTAACGCCTCTTGGCAATTGTTTGTGCGTGGTTTATGAGATATTTATACCATTATGGTAATATTAAGTCAATGCCAAAATGGTTATTTTTTTATTTTATATTTGGAAGGGGCGAAATAATGGATAAAAATCTATTGATTGATGAAAAAATATTAGCGTTTTGGAAAAAATTAACAGAGGATGAAAAAAAGAAATTTATTATTTCTTTTCTTGATAAAATGAAGAAAGAAGATCAAGAAGTTTAACTTTGTTATCATAACTTAGATGTTCGAGCATATCTTCTATTTGTGCATCTAAGTTATTTGTCTCCTGTTCTGAAAACATCAATTGTTTAGGGGTAACGGATAAGTGAGGTGCTAAACGTATAGCCCATTCTTTTGTTAATTTCCGATGACCATTTTCTAAGCGAAAAATCTGTGGTTGACTCGTACCTGCTAATTCAGCTAACTTTTTAGAGCTTAAGCCCATTTTCTCTCTGAAAAATTTTAAGTTATTCATGATTCTTATCCTATAAAAAAATTTTTATCTTTCAAATACCAATACGGTAAAAATCTCTTGCACTAAAAATACCACTATGGTATGATTTGGGAATGTTTAAGCTAAAATCATATTTATTGAAGAATAATATTACTTACGCTGAGTTTGCAGCCTCTATAGGTGTTACACAGACATCAATAGCGCGTTACATAAATAAGAAGAGATTTCCTCAGCCTAGGATAATAAAGCAAATAGCAAAGATTACGGATAATTATGTAAGTCCTAGTGATTGGTATCAAGAAAATTTTACTACTGCAATACAAGAAAAAGCAACGCCTGCTTTTGTCAAGGGTTCCACTGTTTGCATGAAGCCATGTGAACAAAATGAAATGACGAAGCTTCAATATGAAGAAAAGAATG
>NZ_JBHIOH010000078.1:0-53524 GCF_042195375.1 Bartonella sp. CL100XZDX
GCGGTGGAAAAAGCCACTGACGCTGTTGATAAGGCAATTGATGCTGTAAAAGAAGCTCCTGAAGCAGCCGATAAAGCAGCATCTAGCGCGATGGAAAAAGCCACTAGTGTTGCGGAGCACCAAGGGATTATTTTAGAGAATCAACAGGCTTTATTTAAAGATTATGATTTAGATAAGCTTTTGCATAAGATACGAATGGTGCTTGAGCATAACAGTCTAAAAAATGTTAACAAGCAGTTTCACGAGCTTTTTGATACAGAAGCCTCTTCTGTTTATTCTTGTTCTTTTGAAAAGTCTGCTGTAGATGAAAAATCTCAGACTGTAAAAGAAGAGATAGAGCAGGACCATAGTACAGGTGATCAGACAAAGGTTGCTGCTGTGGAAGCTAAGGTGGAGAGCCATGATCATGAAAACAGTCAACCTTTTAACAAAGCGCATGAAGTAAGTGCTCCAATTGAAGCACATCAGAGTGACAATCTTTCTTCTTCTAAAGCTTTGTATAAGGAAGGGTATGATTTTATTCGTTCTGCTAACTATGTTGATGCTGAAAAAAGCTTTTGCGCTTTTCAAAATCGTTACAAAAAAGATTCTTTGAGTGATGATGCTTTATTTTGGTTGGCCGAATCTTTGTTGGGGCAAAAACGCTATCATGAAGCAGCACAAGTTTATCTTACCGCATGGTATGCAGATAAAAAGAAGCTCTATACCTCTGAGATTTTGCTGAAATTAGCAAGAAGTATGGTCGCTCTTGAGCCAAATAAAGACGATTGTGCTCATTTTGTGAAAAAATCAAAACGTCAACAAACATTAGCATCTGTTTTTTGTAAACCTGCAAAATAAACAGCGAGGTCGTTTTCGGTGTGCGTTAGACTGGCAAGAAATCTCTTTAAAACATCGGATTTTATTCAATGTCAGAAGTTGATTCTTGCCGTCTCAGGGGGAAGCGATTCTTTGGCTTTGATGTTTTTGGTCAAAGAGCATTTGGAAACTTTCGCATTTCCTCCAGAAATGATTGTTGTCACGGTTGATCATCAATTGCGTAAAGAATCGATGCGTGAAGCAGAAACTGTTGCGAAAATTTGTCGTGTCCATGATATTCAACATATCACTGTGCGATGGGAAGGCGAAAAGCCAAAGACGCATATTGCTTCCAGCGCGCGTGTTGCACGCTATGATCTCTTGGTTAAAGAAGCACAAAAACAAGGCGCATCACTTATTATGACGGGGCATACACTCAATGATCAGGTTGAGACCTATCATATGCGGTATCAACGTCTCCAAAAGAATAGAGGTGCTTTATATAGTGAAGCTGTTGCTATGCGCGATGAGGTTTATGCCAGTGGTTTTGCTGGTGCTTTGCGCGGTGAAGCCGAGGGTATACGTGATGAGGATCATACCAGAAAAACGAGAAAAAATATTGCCGAAAAAAACTATGGTCCCCTTTATGAGCGCGGTTTATCCTGTATTCCGCGTGAGGCGTTGTTGCATAGAAAAGTGCGTTTGATTCGGCCACTCCTTGGTGTAAAACGCCAAACATTACGGAATTATTTACGCTTACAAGGACAAACATGGATTGATGATCCAACCAATGAAGATCGCAATTTTGAACGTGTGCGCGTGCGTCAATCTCTTTCTCCACAAAAATTGGCTTATATTGCTCAAAAAATAAATGAAGCCGCATTGCAGCGTCGTCAACAAGCCAAAAATATTGCTGATTTGATCTTAGCGCTGGATATTACTGTCCAACATGGGCGTTGTTTCATAACAAAGCCTGCGCTATTTTTACAGAAACATTCCAGTTTTCCTTTCGTGGTGGGGCTCTTTGCTGTGCTGATGGGAGGGGGATTTTATTTGCTCCCCAATCAGAAATTAAGCATGCTTGTTCAAAAACTCTGTCTCGATTCTCCAGAAAAGAAGCGTTTTACTTATGCGGGTTCTGTTATTGAATATAACAAGCACGGAATTTCTTTGTGGCGTGAAGGGCGAAATATGAAAGAGGCTATCGTTGAGCCAGATAAAACTTTTATATGGGATGGGCGCTATCATATCACAAATCATGGATATGAGGCTATAAAGGTTGGAGCCGCAAATTTAGAACAGCTGAAATTTTTATTAAAAAATAGCAATTTTGAGCTTGAAAAGCCTCATTTTCCCTCTTTACAATCGCTGCTGATGATCTCAAATCATAAAGGGTATGATATTCCAGAGTTGATTTCTCAAGCAGTTGTTCATAAACATGTTATCGTCAAGCGGATTATGGCACCTTTCGATTGGCTTTCCTCACGAGAAGATGCTGCCTTGGTGAATGTTGTGGAACCTTTTTTTAATATTGAGGTGAAAAGATAAAGGAAAATTACTCTAAAAGAAAATAAACAGCTTCTCATCCCTTGGCAAGGGGCTGACAAGGTTATATGTTAAGGGGAACTGTTTGAAATCTATATTTGATTAAGTGGGCTGAATATGAATTCCAATTACCGCTCTCTCCTTATTTGGGGAGTTATTGCCTTGATTTTGATTGTGTCGTTTTCTTTCTTTAATGGAGATAGCCAACGTTCTGGTGGTGGAGAAGTCTCCTATTCTGAATTTTTGCAAAAAGTTGAGAATAATGAGTTGAAATCTGTGACCATTCAAGGTCAAAAATTAACAGGGAAAACCATTGAACATAGAGCTATTTCAACCTATGCTCCTCGCGATCCAGGTTTGATACAAAAGTTGGAAAGCAAAAACGTCAATGTTAAAGCTATTCCTGAAAGCTCTGGAAATAGCATTTTCCTCAATCTCCTCTTTTCCTTATTACCTGTTATTATTATCGTGGGGGCGTGGGTCTTTTTTATGCGGCAAATGCAAAATGGATCACGTGGTGCAATGGGATTTGGGAAATCGAAAGCAAGATTGCTTAATGAAGCGCAAGGACGTATTACCTTTAAAGATGTTGCTGGCGTTGAAGAAGCAAAGCAAGATCTTCAAGAAATTGTTGAATTTTTACGCGAACCACAAAAATTTCAACGCTTAGGGGGGCGTATCCCACGCGGTGTTTTGCTTGTTGGTCCTCCAGGAACCGGTAAAACTTTGCTAGCACGTTCTGTGGCAGGTGAAGCCAATGTGCCATTCTTTACCATTTCAGGGTCTGATTTTGTTGAAATGTTTGTTGGTGTTGGGGCAAGCCGTGTGCGCGATATGTTCGAACAGGCTAAAAAAAATGCACCTTGTATTATCTTTATCGATGAAATTGATGCTGTAGGGCGCCATCGGGGGGCTGGTCTTGGCGGTGGAAACGATGAACGTGAACAGACCTTAAACCAGTTGCTTGTCGAAATGGATGGGTTTGAGCCCAATGAAAGTATTATTCTTATTGCTGCAACAAACCGTCCTGATGTCCTTGATCCTGCTTTATTGAGACCAGGGCGTTTTGATCGGCAAGTTGTTGTGCCAAACCCTGATGTTTCTGGGCGTGAGCAAATCTTGAAAGTGCATGTGCGCAACGTGCCTTTAGCGCCTAACGTTGATTTGAAAATTTTGGCAAGGGGAACACCAGGATTTTCCGGTGCGGACCTGATGAATCTGGTCAATGAAGCTGCTCTTATGGCTGCGAGCCGTAATAAAAGAGTTGTCACGATGCAAGAATTCGAAGATGCCAAAGATAAGGTGATGATGGGGGCTGAACGTCGTTCAACCGCTATGACACAAGAGGAAAAAGAACTCACTGCTTATCACGAAGCAGGACATGCTATTGTGGCTCTTAATGTGCCGGTTGCTGATCCTGTCCACAAAGCAACAATTGTTCCAAGGGGAAGAGCATTGGGAATGGTGATGCAATTGCCTGAAGGCGATCGCTATTCTATGAGTTATCGGTGGATGATTTCTCGTTTGGCTATTATGATGGGTGGACGTGTGGCTGAAGAATTAAAGTTTGGAAAGGAAAATATCACCTCCGGTGCTTCTTCTGATATTGAGCAAGCAACGAAATTAGCACGTGCAATGATCACACGGTGGGGATTTTCTGATCTGCTTGGAAATGTAGCTTATGGCGATAACCAAGATGAAGTCTTTTTGGGTCATTCTGTTGCGCGAACACAAAATGTCTCTGAAGAAACAGCACGCATGATTGATATGGAAGTGCGTAAGCTTATTGATGATGCCTATAAAAATGCGACAAACATTTTGAAAACAAAAAGAAAAGAATGGTTTGCTTTGGCACAAGGTTTGTTGGAATATGAGACTTTAACGGGAGCTGAAATTAACGAAGTTATTGCAGGAAAGCCTCCTTCACGCACACAGAAAGATGAGGGTGCTGCGCCACGGGGGTCTTCTGTTCCAAAAACTGGAAAAATGAAGACAGAGACAACAGTGGTAGATGAAAAAAACGCTGAAGCAGTCTCTAAAACAGCGCCTCATAAAGTAGAGACCGATAAAGGCGAGGCAGACAAAGCAGAGGCAGCTGTTGGAAAAAAAACAGCAAAATCCAGTAATGTTGTACCTAAGGAGGCTCAGTCTAAAGAAGTGCAATCGGATGAGACTGAGAAAAAAGCACAAAGCACAAAAGGTACTACAAAATCAGTCAACCGCTCTAAAAGTAATGCTGAAAAGAAGTCCAATACTGCGGGAGATGATAAAGAAAAATAAGAATTATTTAATACCGCTTGATTGACGATGTTTTAGGAAAACTTCTAATTTTTTTTGAGAAAGGCGCAAGTTTTGTTTGCGCCTTTCTTGTAATATTTGCAAAAATATGGAAGCAAAAAATTAAGCAAAGCCGTTGTATTATGACGGCTTTAGCATGCTACAAGGCGAGGTGGACTGTTGCTTTTCTAATGTGGTAGGGTTGTGAGGTTAGGCGATAGATTTCCTTGCTGATTTTGTAGGGTATGAGGTTTGGTGCTGGGTTTCTTTACGGATTTAGCAAGTGTGTGAGATTATCCGTTGGTTGTATTAAAGGGGTGTATAGAGCATTTTGAGGAGATAATATTGCTTTTATGTGGAAGGGTGTAAACATAATTGCTTGAGAGTGGTTTAGATGTGTAGATGGTGAATAGGGGGCTTGATTGTTTAAATGCATGAAGGTTTAGATCAATGATCTGATTTTATACGGGGAGCGGGGGGACTATTGTACCAAGGGGGCTTGTTAGGGGTTTAAGGAAAAGCCAAGGGAAGAATTATATATTAAAGGAAAGAGGCATGGTGCAAAAATATTTTGGTACAGATGGAATTCGGGGGAAAGCCAATTCATTTCCTATGACACCCGATTTTGCCATGAAGGTGGGGATGGCTGTAGGGGTTTTATTTCGCTCACAACATCAATCTCATCGTGTGGTGATTGGCAAGGATACACGATTATCTGGTTATATGTTGGAAAACGCTTTGGTTTCAGGATTGACTGCTGCGGGGATGGAAGCTTTTTTATTGGGTCCAGTGCCAACCCCTGCTGTTGCAATGCTTTGCCGCTCTTTGCGAGCGGATCTTGGGGTGATGATTTCTGCTTCTCATAATCCGTTCTATGATAATGGAATTAAACTTTTTGGTCCTGATGGTTTTAAACTTTCAGATGATATGGAAGCCAAAATTGAACAATTGATCGATACAGATCTTTCAAAATCTTTAGCAAGTTCTGCCGAAATTGGTTATGCAAAACGGGTTGAGGGGGATATTTATCGTTATATTGAATATGCCAAACGAACTTTGCCGCGTGATGTTCGCTTAGATACTGTGCGTATTGTTGTGGATTGTGCCAATGGGGCTGCTTATAAAGCGGCTCCCCGTGCTTTATGGGAATTGGGGGCTGAGGTTTTTGCTATTCATGATGAACCCAATGGGACCAATATTAATCAAAAATGTGGATCAACCGATTTAAGCTCTTTAAAACGAAAAGTGCATGAAGTGCGTGCTGATGTGGGGATTGCTCTTGATGGAGATGGAGATCGTGTTCTCATTGTTGATGAAAAAGCACAAACGGTTGATGGAGATCAGTTGATTGCTGTAATTGCTGAAAATTGGCATAAAATGGGACGATTACGGTGTAATGGTGTTGTCACAACGATTATGTCAAATCTTGGACTGGAACGTTTCTTGAATAGCAAAGGGTTGCACCTTGTAAGGACAAAAGTTGGAGATCGTTATGTTGTCGATGCCATGCGCCAAAAGGGATATAATGTTGGTGGTGAGGCTTCTGGCCATATCGTGCTCAGTGATTTTGGCACAACGGGTGATGGCTTGGTGGCTGCATTGCAGATTTTAGCCTGTATGAAGGAAAGTCAAAGCCCTATGAGCCAATTGTGTAAACGGTTTGAACCTGTACCGCAAATTTTAAAAAATGTAACGATTAAAAATAAAAATGTCCTGAAAAAAAATCCAGTCAAAACGGCCATTGATCAAGCAGAGAAGCGGTTGGGAAAAGAGGCACGGCTGGTGATCCGTGCTTCTGGAACTGAGCCGGTTATCCGCCTTATGGCTGAAGGCGATGCACGAGAAGTATTGGACACTGTCGTGACAGAGTTGATGGATGTTATTATTCATCATGATGTACGCATGGGGACTGCACTTGAGGAATCTTGATTTTTTTGAGAAAATTATCAGATCATCTTTGAATAAAGGTCTGATTTTAATGCGGGATTTTGGCAATTACAAAAGGTATGATTATTAACTCTGTTAGTGATGTAATAACGGTAATGGATACTCTATCTACGAACAAATTAAATAAAAAAGGGAAAAGTCTAATTCTAATAACTACAATGCGTATAGATTTCTCTATAGTTCGTAAGATATGAAAAATATGCCTTTTTTTGATTTTCCTTTTTCTTTTACTTATTCGTAAACCGGTTATTAGTTTAACAGAGTTTGTAGGGGGAGTTTATTAGTGTTATTCATTCTTTTTACTGGACATACAGCGGGTGCAGCGCCCCATGAACATCAAACAGCAATGGTCATTGTGGTTATATCATCTTGATGTTTCTAAGTGCCGCTGCCAATTGGAGATATGATACGCTCCTATTACGTTTAGCTCCTCCTAATTATGAACTTATACTTTTCCAATAATTAGTAGAATAATGAGAAAGAGATGAGAATAAGCAATTTTTTCACGACAGTTCTAATGTTTATAAAGTAAAAAAAGCCGTGTGATGTAAAAATAATGAACATTTTTTGGATCTTGGAGGGGGACACTCTATATTCATTTATGATTTTAGGATTTAAACATAAAAGGATTGAAGCCTTCTATAATACTGGTACGACTGAAGGGATTAGAACCGCCCATGCTCAAAAATTAAAGCGTATTCTAAGTGCTTTTGAAGGAGATGTATCGCCAAAAGATTTTGAGTTATCCGTCCTTTTGATTACATCTGCTAAAAGGTGATTTCAAGGGTTATTAGTCAATTACTGTAAATGGAAATTGTCGCGTAATATTTCGCTTTGATAGCATAGATGTCGAAATGGTTGATTATCTGGATTGTCATCAAAAAGCAGGTCTAAACAATGATGAAGAATCCTTCACATCCCGGTGAATTATTGTGAGAAGATGTGATCAAAGAGCTTAGTTTATCCGTTAATGAAGCAGCAGAGTAGCTTGGTATATCTCGTGTAGCACTTTCTAGAGTTTTAAATGGAAAAGCCGCTATGAGTGCTAATCTTGCTATTAGGCTTGAAATGGCTGGTGTAAGCACAGCACGTGCTTGGCTTACTATGCAAACAAATTATGATTTATCAAAAGCAATTTTTTAACAACAGTCTCATGATCAAGATTGCATAAAAGAGTTTCAAATGGCAGTTAAGTTTTTGCAACAGAGACGTATACAAGAGCTAAATCATGCGTATGAGCGTACAAGGTCAAAAGATGTAACGCGGGTAAGACAAGGAATAAAATCTTGTTTCTATAGTCTGCTTGGCTATAATAAATGTAAGCAAAGGAGGGTTTTATATGTTGAGTGAAGAGGAAATTAAGCTGCGTCGCTTTTATGCTGAAAATGCATTGGCAAGCCAACGTTTAGAGGGATTAGAGCCAGATCCAAAAGTCGTTGAGCAAATGGAACGTGTTATTATTGGAGAGCTCGAAACAAGTGATATCCTCAAAGATTATATGGAGAGGGTAAAACGTGGAGAAGTATAAGGGGAGCGGCGATTCTTATACTGATCCTGAAACTGGTGTGATGTATAATCGGTTTGGTATTAAAGACAAAGCCACGCTGCAACGTGTAGAATCTACGATTTCTTATGTGAAATCTTTCGAATTTGTGCATACTCCTATTGGTGGTAAGTTTGATCTGGATTACATGAAAGAGATTCATAGAAGACTGTTTGGCGACATATATGAATGGGCGGGACAAGTTCGTTTAGTGGATATTGCCAAAGGCAATAGTATGTTTGCTAGTTATAATCAGATTGAAAGTTATGCACCGAAGATTACAAAAAAGCTTGCAAAAGAACAGTATCTGCGTGGTCTTGGCGCTTATGACTTTAGCCAAAGGGCTGGGTATTACATGGGCGAGTTGAATGCGTTGCATCCGTTTCGAGAGGGGAATGGGCGCACTCAGCGCGAATTTATGGTGCAACTTGCTCGTGAAGCTGGTTATCATATCAACTGGAAGGGTATTGAGCGACAAGAAATGACACGTGCGTCAATTGAAGCACATTTTGGTAATTCAGAATATCTGTCTGCACTCATCTATAAGAACCTTACCAAGTTTACAGAAAATAAAAGGGATGATGTTTCTCAAGGTATTGGCAAAAATATTGCTTTTGGCGTTGATCTTAATAAAGAGTGCTTGGAACAACAAAAAGAGAAGATTGAAACTCCTTGGGATAGAGAAAAGACAAGTTTTGCTAAACGTCAAAAAGAAGAACTAGAACAATGACAAAATGATTTGAATGTTGTTGCAAAAGCAACAGAACGAGAGCCATACCTTGCGGCTTATACGGATAACTCTAATCTAGAACAGAAGGTGTTAAGCGCCCTTAGAAATAAAAAATCTTACATTGATATGTTTAAAAAATTAAACAGTCGTTTAGCATTTATTTATAGAGATCCACAAGAGGCTGCGCTTAGGATTGAGCAAACAATTTTAGCGGGTAAAGGCGATAAACTTCCTGATATTCTAGCTAAGTCTCCAGAGAGAGCTGGTGAGCTGCGTGGATCAGATCGTTTTATCGATAAATTGAAGGCTACAGGAAAAGAACGAAAAAATGTTCCTCTTGCTGTTTCTACTATGAGAGCGCTTCAATCCTTTTATAAGAATTCTTATGAGACACATATGGATAGTGTTACACGGGAGCGTGAACAGTTAAAAGTTGAGGTTCCGTCACTTTCACAAGAAGCAGTGACTTTTATGAAAAATGTTGAAGCTGGTTGTGATAGTTATTCAAAGATACCAGAGCAGGTTAATCAAGAGTTTTTAAAGCTACAAAGTGTTTTAGATAAACGTTTTGGACATGATACCATTCATCAATATGGTTTTGATTTATCAAAAGCAATCCCCAAAGAACAGTCTTATAATAAAGAACGCATAAAAGAGTTTCAAATGGCAGTTAAGTTTTTGCAACAGAGACAACAGGAGAAAATCAACGCAATAGCGCGTGCAAGATCAATAGATATGATACGGTAAGGGCAAGGATAAAGCCTTATGCTGTATAAGCCCTATTAAGCCATACGGTAAAAGAGAGGTAATCAAAGGAGGTGTTTAATATGGGTGTGACAAAAGATGTTGTACGTGCCTGCATAGATAGGGCGTTAAAAAAAATCCGGTGAAATATTAGCAAGTTTAGGACTTACGGTGTCTGATTTTATCCGTATTGCTTTGACAAAAGTTGTTCATGAAAAAGGATTGCCGTTTGATATGTCTATTTCTAATGCGAAAACGCTTAAAACTTTCGAGAAAAGTGACAAGGGTTAAGAGAAGTGACAAGGGTTAAGAGATATAGCTGAAGATAGGTAAGATTTGTTTTGTCATTTGGATATTTGATATTTCTGATCATTCACTTCAAATTAGCTTTTCATTTACATCATTATCGTTATGGGTGTTTCCGTATATTGAATGATGTATGCAAACCGTGATTGAAATGGCAGCTTATTGAATTTCTGTGAAAGAAGAAGGCATATCGCCTGAATAATTATTTGATATTGTTTCTTTTATTGCTACTCATTCAGATGCTGGTGGTCTTATGCAAGGGTTAAGAGAAAGCCAAGGAAAGTTAGGTTTAAAAGCATAAGAGTAAAAGTGGGGGATATAAAGTTATACCCTTTTTTGGTGGTTAAAATATTCCGGTGTTGATCGAAGATATTTACAGTCAATCATCTTGAGGTAATTTGACAAAATCAGAGAGGAATGCGTTGAAGAAAATTTTTATATTGCGCCTTGATGAATATCGAAAAGAAAAATAATAGATAAAGCACATAAAGCAGGATCTCGTATATTACAAGGTGCTCGTGAAGCTCTTGTCTGAAGCTAAAGGTGAAGCGGATACTAAATTTGGTATCTATATTCCTGCAAATGTTGATGTCAAAAAAAAATCAGAAAAAATATAGGGTGATAGATATCATTTTCGGCACGTTTTGGTTTTCCTGTGGGGCGCATTCGTGATTGGGAATGGGGATGATATTTTTACTTCTTTTTACTTGTTGTTTTCAATTCATTGAAAATGAATCTGAAGCTATGGTGGTAATTTAGCACGCGATGATATCCGCGGCTTATAATCGTGTTTTTAAGAAAGCTCTATTGGTATAAAAGGGGTGTGAGGGTGCTTGTTTTTTTAGAAAGCATCACGGCGTTTGAAAGGATCGTAATAGATTTCTGTTACACGAAATTTTCCTTCGAGGCGTTTACATTGGATGATGACATCTATCAACGAGATTAATAAGCCGCGGATATCATCGCGTGCTAAATTACCACCACCGTCACTTTCTTTGACAAGAAGGGTCATTTGTTCAAAGGCTGCAAGTGCTGTTGAGGCGTGGACGGTGGTAATGGAGCCGGGGTGACCAGAATTGACATTACGGATATAGTAAAAGGCTGTACCATCACGCAGCTCTTGTAGAAGGATTCTGTCGGGGCGCATGCGTAAGCCTGATTCAAGCAGTTCTTTTGCGCCTGCTTTTGCTAAGCCTTGGTTATCTTTTGAATAAAAAAGTTGGACTTTGTTGGCGTGCGGAACGACAAGTTCTGGCGTGTCTTCAATGGTGAGAATTCGTTCATAGTCAGGGATTTTTGCAATTAAAGCTTTGGAGAGGGCTGTTTTACCAGAACCGGTTTTGCCCGATATTAAGATATTTTGTTGTGTAATAACGGCTCTTTCTAAAAAGGTGCAAAAGTCTTTGGCGATAAAGAGATCTGTTAGCTCTTTGTCTGTATCAGAGAGTTCGGATAACCGTTCTGTCATTTGTTGCGTGGGTGTGAAACTGGTGTTTTGGGCAACAGAAAAAAGATTGTTTTCATGTAAACTTTCAAGAGAAAAAGTGCGTGATGAAGGTTTACGAATGGTCATGCTAATGGTATTGGCTGCAACTGCTGGAGGCATAACAATTTGTATGCGTTCGTTGTTTGGCAGTGTTGCGGAGAGAACGGGGTTTTCTACACTGATTTTTTGTGTTGTGTAGGCAGCAACAACTTTTGCAATCCCTTCTAGTTCGCCGTAGGTTAGTTCTTTTAAGATGTGGGTTTGCCAACCGTTGGGACCCTCAACGATTACTTCGCCGGGGCGATTGATAACAATTTCAAATAAATTCTCATCATTGAGGAAATCATCTAAGATCTTTAATTTTGTTAAGACGATGGAGGCGCGTTCTGCATTTTTTGCTGAGGGCATAATGTGACTTTATTGGCTTAATGAAAAAAGGAATAGCCGGGAGTAGAGCGGTTTCTTTTGCTCTTTACGACTAGTTTATAGACAGATGAAAAATCGAGATCTCTTGCTACAAAGATGTTGACGAGTTCGCCTTGAAATTTTTCTAGGGTAGGGGGGATGTTGATTTGATTTTCAAGAGCAACGGTGGCTGTATCTTTTCCAAGGCTGCTTGCGCCTTCAAAACCGCCGCCTCCAGAGTTGTTGGCACCTGCATTGGAATTGTTTTTTGTTTTATTTGTTAGGTTTGTTGTGACACCATCAATAACGGTGAGTAAAAGGGAAGAGCCAAAGCGTTCCCACCAATGGGTGTTGATGTTGCCATCAAAACCGGCTCTGCCTAAACTGTCGGTTGCTGGAGAGGCAAGGGGAATGATGACACCGGTTGGGGTTTTTGCTCTTGTCCAGAGCACAAAGAGGCGAGATTGACCTTGTTTTATCCCACCGCGGTATTCTCCAATGACTTGGGTTCCTTTATCAAGCAAAACAACGCGCCCATTGTCAGAGAGGATATCACGGTTGATGATGCAGCTTGCAAAGCCTGGTTGGTCACTGTTTAATGCCGTTTCTAAGATACAGGGGATAGAGGTTCCCATGGCGATGATAAAGTTTCTATTGCCGATGAGTTTTGCTTTTGTTTCTTCTGTTGTGGTCTGTTTTAAAAGGGTTGCAAAATTTTGTGTGTTTTGAAGGGCAGGAGAATTTTGCGCATTCGCGAGATTTTCAAGGGCATGGAATTTTTCAAGGGGGTTGAGAGTCGTGTTGAGGATGTCTTTTAATTGAGATTTAGAGCCTTTGGCAAAAGCGAGAACAGGGGCGCGTCTTGCGGCATCAAGTAGTGGGTCATCTTTTTTGGGTTCTTGTGCGAGTGGTTGTGGGGGTGGTAAGGTTATTGGCGCTATGTTGGCGCGCGGGTCAGAGGGCGCGAGCTCTAAAGGGGCGAGGGAATTGTGAAAGTTTTGTGCTTGTTTTTTATGAGCTTTTGCGGTGTCTTTTTGTTCTGTGGGGGTGGATAAGATGTTCCAGAGCACATAGCCGCAGATTCCTATACAGGCGATTGCGACAACTATTTTTTTGCCGGCGGTTTTGGCGCTATTGTTTTTGCCACCCCAATAGATCCGCGATCTTCGATGATTGGTTTATCACTCATATGTTGTCCCCTTCAATTCCCGCTTATTTAAAGATCTGATGCAATTTTACGTTCAACAGCTGGTGAGGTTGTTCCGGTATCTGGATTTATGCCTTTTGGTTGATAGGCTTCGTTAAAGACGCATAGGACGTTTTTTCCCTGTCTTAGGGTGAAGCGTGCGCTAATGGCATGGACAATAACCATGTTGCCTCTTGTGGTTTTGGGAACCAGCGATTCTGTACCGTCATTGTTGATAATATAAATGGCAGGGATTTCTTGGTTGTCTGGAAATGTAAATGTTGTTGTTTTGCCATTGTCGTAAACGGAGGCGGGTTCGAGCGTGCTCGATCCTTGAGCGGTGTAAGCCCAATTGCGTGGTCCGTAGGTTTCATAAGCGTTGAAAACATTATCAATCCGTTGGGATTGTTGTTTTTCTTGTCGCATAAGGGCTGCGAGTCTTCTTTATTCTGCTTCTTCTTGTGGGTAGCGAAATTTCACAAGGAAATATGTTTCTTGTCCAGAGGAAATTTCTCCATCTTTGACCATCAGTTCAAATTGATAGGAGCGCTTTGAGCCATCAAGCTTTGTGGTGACGACTTGGAGATTGGTAATGGGTTGGACTTCTCGCGCTTTGAGGAAAAGAATATTGCCAGCGGGGGCGACTTCCCATGCAACACTGTTGCCAATTGCCACATGGGCAATTTCTTCATTGGGAGAAAATTCTATTTGTACCGATGAGCGTATGGAGCCAATAATTTTTGTAACATTATAAGCATCATAGTTGATAAAGCGAATGCGGCTATCGCTCGGCGCGCGGGTGGGAAAAACACTCGCGTAGCTTATCTTTGTCAAAGAAAAGGCAACAGCAATCCTAAGAATGAGAAAAAGGAATTTTTTTGTCATGATCAGTTGACCACTTCCGGATCGGTTCTATATTCATTAACAATAAACCCTAGAGGATTTATCAAACGGTTTTGGACAGAGATAGGGGCATTGGTATATTCAAAGGTGAGTGTTGCAACCCAGTGGGTGATGAATTCTTTGTTGTTGTCGTTGTTACGCACAGTTCTGTAGTAACGCACTTGGGCGACATTTTCATTGATAAAGGAAATTGATTTTATTGTTGTTGTAACGGTGGCGTTTTTATAAAGAAGTTGGGGACTTTGGGGGTTTTTTGCTCCGTACCATCCAGCAAATCTTTGCTGTTCTTCAGGAGAAGAGAGGAGAGAGACGGTTTCGAAGTTATTTTGCGTTTCTTCTACGGCGAAACCTTCACGGGAGCGGACGTATTTTGCGGCAAAATAGCGTGTGATTGCTTCGTCGACATTGGTGGGACCTTCTTTTAAGGCTTCCACAACTTCGGTGATGCCGGTTGAATTGTCAACGCGGATGACAAAGGGTTCTACGGTTTTAAGGGGCGTGAGGGTGATGACCGCGAGAGAAGACATTATTGCAACAGCAACGGCTATGCCGGCGATTGCAAGCGAGATGCGGGTGGTGCGGCGTGAGGCGAGCATGCGATCTTGATCGAACGAGCGTGCTTCAGCAATATATTGTTCTACGGCGTTTTCTTTCATGCTTTTTGCCCGCAATTTTTGTAAGACTTCATTTCTTCATCCGTTAATTTTTGTGCCAGAAGCGTTTCCAGCTTGCCTTCTTTTAGGGGTGAAGGGGTGTTGTTACTGATGATAATGGGCGTGGGCGTGGGTTTTTTCCCTTCCCAATTCCACATCGATCTGTTGAGTGGACGTTTAGAATATCCATCACACTTTGGGAGTGACTTCAGTGTGTTTGGTGAAGACACACAGCCACTGAGAGAGAGAAATGGTAAGATAATCCCAATTTTTTTAACACTATCCTAGTGTTCTTTCCTAAACTTTTTATTAAATATTTGTTTGAAAAAATTTTCTAAATTTGCAGCAGCTTTCCCAGCCGTTTTTACTGAGTCTGCTCCTAATTTTGTTACTCCTGTAAGGGAGGCTCCTCCAGAGGCTAAAGCGGAAGCAATGCCCGGTAAATGGAAGAAAAGGTAAATACCACAAATGCCGATAACTAAGAATTGAATTAAAGAAATCATGATATCGTCGAGACCTTTTGAAAAAATGTCTATCGAAATATTGACATATAAGCCACCAAGCAAGACGACTAATACCTGAAGTATGATGAAGTTTACTGTTTGATTTAACCATGCTTCTGTAAAACGCCTTGTTGAGGAAAACATATAGAGGCTTATAAAGAGCGGTCCTATTGATATGACAAGAAATAAACCCAGTTTAGCCAATAATGAGACGATAAAACCAACTGTACAAAAAAAGGCAGCAATAAATAGGCAGATAAGACCAGCGATCCATGCTGCAAGAAACTTACCCATTGACAATATTCCTGCTTTGTCTGCTGCATCAAAAACATGTGCTCCAGCTTGGTTCATCATATTGTCCCATACATTTTTATCTAAGTGTGCTGTACCTTGTGTGACATTTGAAATGGCAGTAGGCAGATCATTGAAAAATATATCCCTGACCCACGCATTATAAATACCGGCTTTTGTGGCGAGTGCAACAATGATGCTAAGTTTGAAAGTTGTCGCTATAAATTCCCATAAGGGCATGGAAGAACGCCCATAGATGATATTGTATCCCATAAATATAATGTAGATTGTACAAGACAGCTTAAGCGGAGCACCTAAACTTGATGAAAGATTTTTAATGGTGTTATCCATTGTCATTGTAAGGGAATCCATTACAGTATTATCTATCCAAGTAAATACGCCTTTGGTTTCTATTGCCATTTAGATGCTCCGCTATTCGTTGTGTATTTTATAATCTAATTATCCTGTTGTTCTTTTGCTTTTCGTTCTTTCTCTTGTTGTTCAGCTTGCCTTCTTTCATATTCAGCTTGATTTCTTTGAATCTCCTCTCTCAATCTAATTCTGGTTTTTTCAAATGTTTTATCAAGGTTCTCTTGAGCTTTACGAGCTCTTTCTTCAGCTTTTGCTTCATATTCCTTTTCAAGTTCAAGTTGTGCTAATCTTAGGGTTTCACAATTTTTTGAAGTTCCTGCTAATCCACATTTAGCAATCCACTCTTCCATCAACGTTGGATTTTTTTTAAATTCAGCGACGCTATAGGTTTTTTCACAACCAGCAGCGATAATTCCAGTGCAAAGCAGCAATGTTGTTATGAGAACTTTATTCATCAATATTTCCCCTTTTTCCTTTCAGTTTTACAAGGTTTGAGCACAATCTTTAAATTCTGCTATGTTCTGGTTTTTTATAACCAGTGATGATAAATCTAGGGCACGGACATAATGTTGCCATAAATATATTATAGAGTGCAAAAAGCTCTTTAAGTTGAGCAGCTAAAGCGCAATAGCGATGTGTAATGGCGCTATCCATTTTTTTTGTAAGGGAATGCATTACAGTATTATCTATCCAAGTGAATATGCCTTTGGTTACTATTGCCATTTAGATGCTCCGTTATTTATCGTGTCTTAATGGTTATTTTTTTTTCTGCCGCCCGTTCTTTTTCTCTTCGTTCTTCTTCAGCGCGTTCTTTTGCTTCTTGTTCAGCTCGGAATTTTTCATTCTCAGCTCTCATTTTTTCAATCCAAGCTTTTTGTTTAGCCATAAATTCTTCATCTCTTTTGCGATTGTTCTCTTCCGCTTGACGCTCTCTTTCTGCTGCTTGTGCCTGACGTTCCTTATCAAGTTCTAAAAATGCTAACCGCATGTTTTCACAATTCTTTGAAGTTCCTGCAAATCCACATCTAGCATCCCACTCTAAGCGTAAATTTTTATCTTTTTTAAATTCTGCGACGCTATAGGTTTTTTCACAACCAGCTGTGATGAGCCCTGTGCAAAGTAGCAATGTTGTTATGATGATCTTGTTCATATTCAAGCCCCTCTTTTTTACTCTTTATTGACCACGCAGTTTTTTGGCCAAAGCTCTGTATCGTGCTCTAAATTCTTCCGCTTCACGTTTTTCTGCAGCTTTTTCTTCCGCTTGTTGAATCATCATGGCAGCTTGCATTTGGAGTATTTTTGTTTGGAGTTCTGCTTGTACCGCTGCTAATTGTGCTTGAATGCCTTGAATTTTACCCGCATCTTCAGTACTTCCAAGTTCGTCAAGGAGCTTGGTAATGTTTTTTTGTGTTTCACTGGCTTCTTCGTAGACGTCTTGGCCTTTGGCTGCCTGTCCTACTATGCGCTGTTCGGCTTTTTTCACTTCTTGTGCGTAAAAAGCATCTACTGCTTCTTTTGATCCTGCACCCCCCGCGGGCTCTTTGTATAAGAGTTCTTCTTGCCATTTTTGCGTGTTTTTGCTGCCGCCACCGCCACCGCCGCTGCCGCCGCCGCCACTGCCCATCGATTGTTGAAAGTGGTTGAAATCTGAAGGGAGGGCGCCACTGCTCCCTTGCTTGTTAAACATGTCTTTCAATCCCGAAATGTCAGGCTTGACATTCAAGGAGTTATATAATTGTTTCGCTTGATCGAGTTGGCTCTTTAATTGCTCAAGCTGTTGTGCACCTTGTTGAACTTGCTGTTTTGCTTTATCAACTTGTTGCTTCAATTGTTCAAGTTGCCCTATGTTTTGCTGCAGTATGCTCCAATCAAAGGGACCACCTCCAAATGCATTTGCTTGAGGTCCAAAAGAAATTGCGCAAAGAGCTGTTGCCAATAAAAGTTTTTTCATTGTTTTGACCTTTCTTGAAAAATAGGAAGCCATTTTTCTGGAGATTGTCCAACTTTATCCATAATGGTCTCTAGGAGTTCAATATTCTTGGTGGTGCCACTTAAAATGGCTATTTCATCATCAAAGCCGCGTAAATTTAGTTCTGCTACAACTGAACTTTGTCCTTGTTTGATGAGAAAACGCCGTGACTCACGGCTTAATTCTGATTGTATCAGGTTAAATTCTCTGTCCGATAATTTAAAACCTTCTACATAATCCCCATGATTGCCCTTTTGATTGGGAAAATAAATCTGTGTGGGACATTGCTCTATAATGGTGTGAGCAATGGTCGAATTGATCGCATCTTTGGGAGATTGTGTCGCAAACAACATCAAACCATTTTGTTTACGAATAGTTTTCAGCCTGTCTTGCGCAAAGGCTTTAAAGGAATCATCCTCTAAGGCTTTCCAAAACTCATCAATGACAATGATAATACGACGCCCATCAATCAGAGACAAAATCCTATGAAAAAGATACATCATCAATGGTGGACGAATTTCATCATTGTCTAAAAAATCCGTCATGTCATAACCAATAAATTTTGCATCAATGCCATGTCGTCATCAGGATTGTCAAAAACCCACCCTAAGGCATTGCCTTTACACCATCTTTCTAAACGACCCGATATCCCCTCCCTATGCGTCAAAAAACATTTGTAAGGCGGAGATCGTCCGTTGTTCTTTTGGCAACAAGGCAAGCTGCTCAACAGCCGCCGTGATATCTTGTCTTTCTGATTCACTGATCTTTTGATCTTCAGACGAAACAAGCTTTATAATCCATTGGCGTAAAAAAACTCTATCTGCTGGATTGTTATAGTCTAAGCCTTTTAGCGGTGCTATGCCTGTCGGTCTACCATTCTTCAAGGGCATATAAGTGCCACCACCCGCTCTGACAAAAAGCTCCGCGCCCCGATCTTTGTCAAAAAAGACCATATTGGGATCATGCTTTTGAAGTTGTGCTAAAAGAAAATTGACAATAACCGTTTTCCCAGAACCAGAGGGACCACAAACAAACGTATTGCCTAAATCACCAAAGTGAAAGTTAAAATAAAACGGTGAACCAGCAGAGGTTTTCATCAAGGCTACCGCCGGTCCCCACACATTGCCATCTATTTTTCCAACCGGAAAAGAATGAAAAGGAGAAAGCGCTGCATAGTTGCGGCTTGTTATTGCACCAGAGCGGGTGCGATAAGCATAATTGCCAGGCAATTGTGCCCACCAAGCTGCTGCTAACCCTAAATCTTCCCGCGCAATCACAGCCCCACCATCTGTAAGACGAGAACGCGCTTTTGCAAGATTATCCGCTAACTCTTGTGGCGTATCAGCAAAAACTGCCAATGATAAATGATGTTCCCCTAAAACAAAACGATTGGATTCAAGATCATCAAGCGCGTCATCCAGTTCCATAATTTGTGAGCCTGCTCGATCTCCTGCATTGACCATTTGGTTTTGTTTGCGCCCCATAATCTGCTTGGCAATGTTTTTGTTCTTGAAAACAAAAGATTGGGTGAAAATAAACTCAAAGGGAAGGGTGAGCAAACCATCCGCCATGCCTACCCTGGTTTTTGCTGGATATTCTTTCCAACCAAACATGCCCGCAAACCGCTGTTCCGCCTCATAGCGTATTTCTATGATCTCTTTCCCAAAAATGAGACGGTCTGAATAAACAGTCGAAGCTATCATTCCCCATGTGAGGGGGATACGTTCACGACGACCTCCCACCAATTGGTGGATAAACTCACTTTGCTGCGAATAAATATTGCCTTCATGTTCATAAAGGCTCAGTCTTCTTGCACCATAGCGCTCTAAATTTTGAATAAGATCTGTTGTAATATCTTCAAGCTTGCAAATGGACTCTGTATCAACTTCTGTCTTTTCTTGCTTGGCTTTGCCTAAACGTTTGAAAAACTCCATTAATTTATCCGTTTGATCAACGTGTGGATTCCACAAAATCGAAAGATAAAGATCATTGCGATAAAGCTCCTGTGAAACCATCCGCTCGCGATATTTATCATCTAATTGCTTGGCAAATGCCGATCTAAAATTCCCATCCGGATAAACGGTTTCACGCTTTCTGATAATATGGCTATAAAGCGCTATCCGTTCATCCGCTATGTTTTTAAACAGATTATTGAGCTGTTCGTGAAGCACATTCAGATCAATAATATCCGCTGTCTCAAAGTTAATGCCTTCAAGTTTAATAACGCTCATGAGAGCGCGTGAATCCAGCGCAATGATGTGCTTGTTGACATGGCGCACATAAGGAATGATCGCCTCTGGCTGCTTTTCACGTTTGTATTGAGCAGCATTCATTATAATTCCTCATAATTACGAATTAATCGTAATGGAGAAATACTTCCCCCACCCCATAGACTAGAGTTTCTGGCAAAAATAGATGTCTTTTGCCATGTCAGAAGAATACGAAATTTATTATGGTCATGCTTTAGGATTTCCTTGAATATGAAATGCATGGCAATACCAATGGTTACAAGAAAAATATTGCCTATCACAATAAACAATATCATCGTTCCTATCGCATTTAATCCCATAGCTTCCACCGTCACGCCTGCGATCATTGCAGGGCGCGTGCAAGCAAGAAATAACGTATCTTCTGTTAGCTTATCGCGCTCTTTCATGGCTTTGAAAAGCTAAAGTTTAATTAGGAAAGCATTGATACAATTTGCGATGCACCCATAACAATGCCGATGCCAACACAAACGAAAAAAGCTTTACGCATTTCAACATAACCAGCAATCCATGCAAGCCCAATACCAGCAACGGCAATGGTTGCGATTGATTTTGCAATGTTTCCTGTTAAAGCTTTAATTATTTTTTGAAGCGCATCGTCAACTTTTCCGAAGTCACCATCAGCAAATGCTGGCTCACTCAGTGCCATGAAGGCAATAAACAGCATCAATGCTGCTGTTAACCATTTCTTCTGGGTGTTGGATAGAATAGTTTTTTGTAAGGTATGTTCATTAATGAACGAATTATTCATGTTTTTCATGAAAATTCCCCCGCTTTATGTTTAAGTTGATCATAAAATTAATATTCAAAATATTAATCGGGAATCATATAAATGAAAAAAATATTTTTTCTATCGATAAATTAATAATATTTAATCTTTTATTATTTAATGAACAATAAAATACAGCAATATTCAAAATGATACTTTTAAAATATCTTCGATCAGCGCCTAAATATATTATCTTAATTTGTATTATTATTTTAGGATACTTTTATTTAAGTCAATATAATGAACAACTTACTCAAACTTCTTTTTTAAAAGGATCAGAAAAGACAATTGGAAACCCCGTTCAAAATCCGAAGTCACAATTGATAGATTATGCAAACCAACAAGACGTAAACCAACAAAATGTGGTATTGCATCCAGAACCACTCGCATCACAATTTTATGAAGAAAATGTGCCGGTCTATTCCGGTGCTATACAGGTTACAAGTGGTGTGACCTTTAAAATGATTACGCTTGTAGATGATGAGTGGAGAAAAAAGATCATCCGTGATATCCGCTTATATGGTGTGGAAAGCTGTGAAATGAGGCAATTTGCCTCACGCAACGGAGTTAAGTGGCCTTGCGGCGCTTTTGTTACGGCGTGGCTTGTCTCAAAAACAATTGATAAAAAGGTTACTTTTCGGCAAGCACGTGTCGTTCAATAGGTTCATTATGCACAATGTTTTGTAGATGGGGTTGATCTGGCACGTTTGGGGTTGGCAGAAGGGTTGATGGTGTTGACAAAAGATCAGCATCATTTTCCATCCCCAGCAGACTATAAAAACTTACAATCTGCTGCTCAAAAAGCACAAAACGGTTTATGGTCGAGCCAATTTCAACAACCAGAAGATTGGCGAAGAGATCATGGAAGCTATAATCCCATTGACCATAATTAATAAAGCGTTCTCTCAAGCGCTATTTAAAAATCAAGACAATATTCTACTGCGAATCTTATCAGAAAAAAGTTAATTATAATCCACACAGTCCTTGGTGGACAACGCTCGTTATGGAAAATTGTTGTGTTTAAAGCTCGCTTACGCATATAGGTTGCTCACTACAGCGCTATGGGAGAGCGCGTTTCCTTCCCCTAAACAAAATAGTCATTGTAACAAACATGAGTGTTCAGAAAAATCTCAACACATGCAAACTACTGATGTGACCTATGGTCATGAAAAAAGGTTTATGAAAAAATAGAGAAAAGGTAAAACTGAAAACACCTTGCCTTCAAAAAACAACCAATTGCTTCAAATCAAACCAGAATTTTTAATGTAAGTTTTGCCTTATGTTGTTATGTTCATGAAATATGGGTTGCAATCTGAAAGAGAGTGTAGCGGTTCTATGGAATTTTTAGCAAAATGAAGAGGATTTTTTTTCAGGCTTTTGAAGAAGCTAAAGAGACTATGAGGAAAAAAATGTGCTTTCTTTTGCTATAAAAGAAAGCACACTGAGGGGGAATTTAGAGTGACAGTTTTACATATTTTACTTTGAAAAGCGGTCTTTTTTATCTTTTTTCCACAAAAAATAAGTTGCAAGTCCGAGAATGGGAACACCCAATTTGGCAAAAGGGAGATGTTGACTGAGAGCTGCAAGGCTGGAAACGGTCGCATCTGTCATGAGTTTGTGGCGTTGTTCTTCTGTCTTTTTTTGTTGGTCATAGCGTTGATAAGTTTTGAGAACGCGACTGATAATAAGACCTAATCCTGCAAGAGAAAGACAAATTAAAAACATGATACTGGCGGCAGCAAGAGGCTTCATAACAGAACATAACGCAATAAAACCGATGGTACATAAAAAAAGCAAAGACATGAAGAATGAAATGCCAATAAACCCATAGAAAATTGCTTGAAGGCGTACTTGCTTGACTGTGCTTTTAAGCCCTCCACCGACAAGATGGTTTAAAAGAGGCGCGATAAACTTATGCATTGCTTAACGACGCAGTAATTGAGAAAGAATAAAACCAACCCCTGCGGCAAACAAAACGCTTTTGCCAGGATTTTTGCGAACGCATTGATTCATGGTTTGTTCAAGATCACTGATTTTGTCTTTTGCTTGAGACATCATGTCTTCACCACTTTCTTTCGCTGAGTGATATAGTTTTTCCGCTTTGTCTTTGGCGGCGTTGAATTTGTTTGCACCAAGATCTGTTAGGGTTGAGGTAATCCCTGAAATTTCAGTGCGTAACGTTTCTAATTGTCCTTGTAGGTCTTTTTGTTGGTCTTTTTCTACGGCTGATTTATCGTGCTGTGTTGTTTTATTATGGGTCATGGTATTTTTCCCTCTTGATTCATTATATTTGTATTGGTGTGTTCATAGTGATCATTTGCATTGGAGTGAAAATTTTCACTGCTTGAGTAACGCCAAAAGCTTTTTTTGGTTCCTTTCATTTTGTCGAATTTAAAACTGTTTTTGATAAAATAAATCTTTCCTATACGATATGCTTTGTCTGTAAAGGGTCGCATCTGTTGAGAATTGTCTTATGCTTTTGCAGTAATTTAGCACCATTCTTCAGTTTCTCGTGGCGCAGTTTTTTGTAAAAGTTTTTTAAAAAGCTTGTTGAGGTTTATTTTTTAGGCTTGTGACAGGTAAAAAACATCGTTGTTGCGATTTTGCGGCAGAAATAATGTCATTTTTATGCTTTTGCAGAAGAAAAAGAAAATAATATTGCGGCTCTTTGCTCTCTATGTATTTGGGGGCAACACGCGCTCCCCATGATACTTTTGGTCAGTTTAAGATATTGCGATAGTTCTTTTTTTAAACGTAAGGTATATTTTTATTTTAGGATAGGGACTTCAGTGCACGGGTTTTTAGAGATGTGCGTATCCTTTTCTTCAAGAGTTTTATGATATTTTTGCTGCTTGTTTCATGTAAGAAAATATTTTGTTGGATTTAAAAGAGCCGCTGAAATGAGAGAAACTTTGCGATATGAGAGATTTATTTAACAGGAACGATGATAAATTATTCTTATAAATTAAAATATTATATGCGATACTTCTTGTAAGTTTATCATTTTGCCTAATTTATGCAATAAATTGATTGGGTAAGATAAACTTGTTGAATTGTTAGAGAAAAATTTCTTGAGTAATTTCTTTAGAATTAAGAGAGAGCTTGTGGAATAAAACTATACTTGATTTATCAAGTTTTCTTTCTTAAGAGGAATACACAAGTGACGTTAAAAGGGTAGTGGCATTTTGGAACAGTGATGCTATGCGGGGTGACGATCCAGCTCATAAATAAAGATAAGAGCACAAGAATGTGAGATAAAAATGGAATCTGAAACAGTCCCTTTAGATAAAACAGTCCCTTTAGATAATATGTCTGCTGTATTGACAGTACATGATTTTTCTCCTCTTTCTATGTTTATGGCTGCTGATTGGGTGGTGAAAGCCGTTATCATTATTTTGTTACTTGCTTCACTTATGTCTTGGACAATTGCTTTTGTGAAAATTGTTGAGATCACTTTGGTAAAACGAAGAGTACGTCATGAACTTCAATTGGTTCTAAATGCTCAGACTCTTACGCGTTTGGCAGCTAGCTTGAAAGAAAGCAAAGGGGCTGGTGTGTTTTTTCTCAAAGAAGTCCTTAAAGAGGTGTATCTTTCTGCACAACAGGTTCATTTTTCTGCTCCTGAAGGGATAAACGAAAGCTCTGGTGAAAAAAACAGTACAGAGGAAAGGGCACAAACGATTGAAGATATTCTCTTTTATGAGGAGAGCAATCAATATGAAGATGTTTCCCGCGATGTTCGCGATGCTAAGGCTCGCGATGTTCATGAAGGTTTAAAAGAAAGGGTTCATTCACTTTTGTCACGCTGCTTGCTGGCTGCTACACGCCGTGTTGCATGTGGAAGCGCTGTTCTTGCAACTATTGGCGCAATTGCTCCTTTTGTTGGTCTTTTTGCAACTGTTTGGGGAATTATGAATTCTTTTATTGGGATTGCTCAGTCTCAAACAACGCGACTTGATGTGGTGGCGCCTGGAATTGCTGAAGCCTTATTCGCAACGGCTGTTGGGCTTTTTGTGGCTATTCCCGCCGTTGTTATGTATAATAGCCTTATGCGTGCTTTGAGTGGTTATCGCAATGATTTAGGTGATATCGCTGCTGCTCTTGAAAGGCTCTTGAGCCGTGAACTTGATAGACAAAGACAACAGAAAAGTCATAAAAAATGAAAGCAAGCCTTAATAATGATTGGGATATAGACGAGAGTGGGTTGCAAAGCGAAATCAATGTGACCCCTTTTATTGATGTTGTATTGGTGTTGCTTATTGTTTTTATGGTTGCAGCGCCTTTGGCAACATCTGCCATTTCCGTTCAGCTTCCTTCTATAACTCAAGCACCTTCAGTGGTTCAGTCTGATGAACCTCTTTATGTTACGTTGCAAAAAGATCGTTCTCTTTACATTGGTGATCATCTTGTAGAACAAGCAGCTTTGAGAGAAGCTTTGTTGAGGGAAACTACGCAAAATTTAGAGGCAAAAATTTTAATCAAAGCGGATAGCGAAATTGATTATGGTACTGTCATCGATTTATTAAATCAAATACGCATGGCTGGATATCATAAAATCGGTCTTGTAGGATTGCAAAACTCTACCAATCTTGTCTCAAGAGGTGAGATCAATAATAAAACAACAGGGGTAGTGGATGCTGCTGTCGATGGAGCGGGCGGTAGCGCGGGTGGTAACGTTGTGGGGCATGTGGATGCCGTAATAACGGGCACTGCGGGAAACGCTAATATTCCAGCCGATGCCTCTGATCAGTGATAAAAAACAGCCTTTGTTGCAGGAAGCAAAGCATATTACTCAAAGTCGTAGAGTGAAATTGATGAGGGGTCCGTGGATTTATTAAACCAAATACGCATGGGTTTGGTATATTAGATCGGTTTTTTAGGATTAAGCACTACTCATCTTGCCGCAAGAGGTGCGATCAAGAAAACAGCAGAGGCGATTGTTGTGTGTCTTAATACATCTTAAAGCCCTTTTTGCGGCGGTGTTCATAAATGGTATAACCGTAAAGCCCCCGTAAAATAATCAAAAAATCTATCGAACCTCACTCTCTTTATGCTTAATAAAAGAGTAAGCGAGCACCATTATCGTATTTATATTTTTTTCCAAGACAGTGTTAATATACGTATTCATTGTAGGCATTTTTTCAGTTTTTATCTGTATGCTAACCACGTTTGGAATGTGAGAAACATGCTTTTGATTGATTTAATATAAATAGGCTTGCCATGAAACAATCTTACAGTATTGAGATTTCTCATTTAAGTTAAAAGACAATTCATTATTATTATAAATCAATATGATGTATAGATTGTCGACATTACAAGTGGTGTGTGAACGCTCAATGGTTAATGCCAATGTTTTTGTTATGGGGGAGGGGTATCTGGTGATAATGAAGTTTTGTATAGCGCACGAGACGTAATTGAGAGATGATTGTTTAGAGGTGTGTTTAGTGAAAAAACTTTGAAAGCAAATGCGCATTCCCTCTGCACTTTAAAAGCACAAGGGGTTTTAAGTGAAAGAGTGGTTGGAATAAGTATGTGTGTTATTTTGAGAGGAGCGATTTTTCAGAGCTTCTTAAGTGTGTCCCGTTGAACCAAAACCTCCTGTTCCACGGCTCTCGTTATGGCTTTGGGTATTTTGCTCTGGTTCAATGGCGCAAACATTAACTTGAGATACGGGGGCGATGACTGTTTGGGCAATGCGCATGCCCCGTTGGATTGAAAAGTCTTCTTGTCCTAAATTGATAAGAAGGACTTTGACTTCACCACGGTAGTCACTATCAATCGTTCCTGGAGTGTTGAGGCATGTGATGCCGTGTTTTAAGGCTAAGCCAGAGCGTGGACGTATTTGTGCTTCAAACCCAAGAGATAAATGAAAAATGAGACCTGTTGGAATAAGTGCCCGCTGCCCAGGGGCAAGAACAAGCGTTTCTTCTTCTCCAATTGCTGCCCGTAGATCAAGACCCGCAGAACCTGCTGTCGCGTAGCAAGGAAGTTCTAAACCTTGTCCGTGTGCAAGACGCTGAACAAATAAAGTCTGGGCACGTGAAGATTGAGAAGAGACAGGATGGTTGTTTAGAGAGGCGTTTGTTTCAGTGTGCGACATGATCGAGGCATTTCCAAAATATGAGGTCTAGAAGAAAATGATACTTTAACAAAAGATATCTATAAAACCAAGTCGATAAAGGTGTGTGGATATAGGTTGTCCCCAGAGCTTGCTTATCATCTCTTACTTACCTAAAATATTCCACAACACCACCTAACATTATCAATGGCATTTTTCAATAATGGCATCATCAAGGATGGCTTATACCTAGGGGCATGCGCTTATTTGAGATCTAAATTATGGTTACAGATAAGATTTTTTAGATACTACCGATAAGAATACCCGTGGCAAAAACCAGAGCTCCCCCAATGATGACCTGTAAAGAGGCGCGCCAAAAGGGAGTGGACATGAATTTGTTCTGAATCCAGACGATGGCGCCTAGTTCGAAAAAAACAATGATAAAAGCAATAATTGTCGCTACATAAAAAGAGTTGATCAAATAGGGAAGAGTATGACCTAGTCCTCCTAATGTTGTCATGATGCCGCTGGCAAGACCTCTTTTTAATGGCGAACCACGCCCTGATAATTTGCCGTCATCATGGGCTGCTTCTGTAAAACCCATTGAAAGTCCCGCACCAATTGAAGCTGAGAGCCCTATCAAAAAAGTTTGATGCGTGTCTCCCGTGGCAAAAGCTGCGGCAAAAATGGGGGCAAGGGTGGAGACAGAGCCATCCATTAACCCTGCAAGACCTGGTTGAATCCAAGTCAAAAGTGTTTGTCTTTGCGTTTTTGAAGGTTTTTTTATGGTGTGATTTGCCGCTGTTGTTTTTTGGGAGGGATGGCGGCTCTTTCCTTTCACAAGAGAAGTTCTGTCACATAATGAACCGATAGTGTTTGCACGATTATGACAAGAAAGGCACAAAAGTTGCTTATAATTTTTAAGCTCTTGAAGCCCCATAGCGGTAAAAACCGCGGCTTCCTTAGAGGAATAAGGTTCTAGAGCTTTTGCATATTTTAAATAGAGCGCCGCATGTTGCTCTTTTAATTTGAGCGCTTTAAGTATCACGTTTTGTGCTGAACGAAAGGACAGAGCTTTACGTTGTACAAATGAAAAAAACGATCTCAACATTTTCTGTTCCTCTGCACTTTAGAATAATTCTAAAACATAAGAAAAATAAACCGAAAGTCAATCTAAAAGTTAAAAACTGACAAATTACAAAAAGGTTGCACTGAGAAAAAAGGTGATGGGATGCTGAGAAAGTACAAGGAGATTCATTAAATGGAGACGACAGGGGCGCATGAAAGAAATGATTACGTGAAAAAATTTAAGAGACAATGTGCTTTATTTTGCTACAGGGGCGTTTGAATGGAGCATTCTAATGTATTGATGCTCGAGAATATAGGAAAGGAATAAGCTAGCATCATCATTCATTTGATGCGTTCAAAAGACTGTAACAGCTCTTAGAATTTGAAATGATTCTTTTAAAGGAGATCTTTATTCAAGGGATAAAAGCCCATTTCGCGAGGGGCCCCGTGAAGAGTATAGAAGGGTAGAGCCGCAAAATTTCCATGAAATAATATAAACTCCATTGAGTCTTCTTAATCTTTACGCTTCATAAAAGAGCAAGCTGGCATCATCATACACCTTAGCTCCCAGTGTTGCGACAGTCTTTAGCACGGTTCATTATAGGTATGGCATTTTATTGTACAGTTTTACGCCACTCATTCTGCTTGTGGAGGTGTAAGACAGTATTCTTATGATATTTACGCGCATTTTAGCGTTGTTACAGCTTTTGCATTTAGGTGGATTTGTTAGCGTGTAACGAATTATCTTTTGTGCTGTAATTGCAGGGGCAGGTTTAAGGGTGGGAGTGCATAAATGAAAGAGATATCATCATATCAAATTGTTTGATCACGCATAAAAATTTATGCTTTATGAAGGGGCATTTATCGCCTTGTAACTTGCCTGATATCTTGTATGAAAGCCCAAAATTCAGTAGGATTCCTCTCATTTCAAAACTTCTTATATTGAATCAATTCAAATCACTTTCTTGTGGATCACAAGGAGGGGTGTGGGTGCTGTGTTTTTATTTAAAGTATGGGATGAGTTGAAATGTGAAAATTGCATAATCTCTACGCGTTAACAAACGTTTTTGATGTTTTTAAAAAAGAGCGAAATTGTGCAGAAAAAAGAGGAACTCTATGGAAATTGTTGATAGTTTAGAATGGTTTTTGGGTTTGCACAAACTAACAATACCGCAGGCAGCGCTTTTAATAGTTGGATTAAATCCAGGAAAGTGTTTGTTTCACGATGAAACAGAACCAGAAAAGAGTGATATTTACGAAGATAACCTTTCCGTATCATCAGAGAAAACTGCTTGTTTCCGAGGAGCTTATAATGCCATAGTTCAGGCAGGAAAAGACGATCAATTAAAGATAGAATGGTCGAGTTTTTCTAATTATATAGAGACATATTCCTCATATGTTCTCGTTGATGATTTAAAAAAATGGCTTTCATCGCGTGGTCTGTACCCTCCATTTTTTTCCCTGAGGATAATTCTCGTGACGTTAAGGATCAAAAATATGCGTTTCAAGATCCAACGCATCCACGTTATGCTCCAAAGCTTGCTGCTATTGTTGCGGCATGGGAAGCGGTGAGTGAGGCTGAGGGTGGTAAAACTGTTAAAGGAACGCTTATAAAGTGGCTTAGTGAACATGCCGTTCAGTACAAGTTGGTGGATGATGATAATTTACCAAGAGAGAAGCTCATTGAGGAATTAGCGGCTGTTGCGAATTGGGAACCTACCGGAGGGGCGCCTAAGACACCTGCCAGCTCTCTTTTATCAAAAGAAAAAAAATAAAAAGATCACTAAAATTGTGCTGCTTTTTTTGATAATTTTGAAGATAAACTCTTTTTCTGGGGGAGATTTTTACTTTTCTTCCCTAGATTATAAGTAATTGTTTTTCAATGAAAATAATTTTTATAGTGTTCCTCTGACTGTTCAGGCGGGGGAAAATAGACATTTTAGGGCAGTAAAATTTACCCTGTAGTTTTCGTAACTTACCTCTCTATTTTTGTTTGATTTTTTTGGTCATTTTAAAATCCAGATTAACTGAACTGGAGCTGAATATGAGAAAAATATTTTCTTTTTTTACGGTGCGTGGAAGTGCAAAAAATCCTCAAGTCAATGCACCGATAAATACACCGATATTGGAGCAGCCTGTTGCGGATGAGGTGGTGCGTAAATCGTTGAGAGTAGGTGTATTGTCGTGTTGGTTAAAGTTTGAACTTATCCTTGTTATGGAAAAGGTCAAAGCTGAGCGCCATACGCTTTCTCCATAAAGAAATCTTGTCATCTATGAGCGAGTGAGGATTTCTCTTGAAAAATTTGCACAATAGTAAAACTAGTTAGCAAAACCCGTTCTTTGGCGTAACAAAAAGGATGTCATAAATGATTATCTTATCATAAATATGCTTTAAGAATAACCCGTGCGTGGCGAAAGTCTATGGCGTAGTCGCTATAGATTTTTGCTCCGTGTGTGATGATCAATACTCTTGTTTATCTCTTGTCAATGCAAGTGCCCATGAAAGTGATGGGTGTCTATTGCTCCATTGTGATGCTTGGTGGTTCATGTTTAGAAACGACAAGTGTATTAAATGCGATAGGGCTGATAGAAAGGAAAACGTATCCTGTAAAAATAGGTGTGTCTTTAAAATAAAGCTGATAAACGAAATTATTTTTTTATCTACCTTTTATATGGTGAGAAAAAAGGCATTCAAAGTGCAAGCATAAGCAATTCAGCAGTAAATCCCAAAATAGCATAGATCGTTTCTAGGAGAACAGGGAAGAAAATCTATCTGCAAAAGCTATGTTAGGTCATGTGACCGGTGAAATAATGTGGTTAGGGCAATAAACAATTGTTTTTGGTGAAGAGATAGAAATCGGTCGGGTGTTGATTTCTGGTTTATTAGAGAATTTTCTTTGTTATCTCGTCAAATACGATCGTTTGAGGTGTGGTCATATAAAGCGAAGCTTTTTTTCAATCTTGGAAAGATATTCCCATTGCGGAAAATCATATAAAGTTTAAGCAACGGCAGCACGATTTTTTGTGCAATGAAATGATAAGTATGTACAATATCTCGGTAATCTCCATGGGAAATTTTACCGGATCCAAGGTGTGGATATTGTCTTCTGCTTACCCCAAATCGCAGATATTTCAAAACAACAACGGTGGAGAATGAATGTTGGATATGTTCTAGGGAAGGTTGCAAAAAATGGCAGTTTTCAAAAAAATACCAAAAATGACGAAAGGAGCGGTTTCCCACTCCTTCGTTCCTATCTCCCCTTGCGGGGAAGCGGCCACCATTACTGATGCCGTGTATGCTGATATAGGTACACTTATTTTTCTCAAAAGTCAATACTGTAAATGCGGTAAATATTTGAGCATCAGAGCTACAACTTTATGAAAATCTTCGCAGGATAACCTTGGAACGGTACGTGAGCAACTTAAACGACTTACAGAAACTGTTGTGACATAATTGCAGATAATCCACGCTTTTTTATTCTCTATGGGAGATTGTATTGGATACGCAGCGGGATTATTGGGTTGTGATTTCGTTGAAAAAGGTAAAACTGTCACATTTCCATATAATTTTGCATTCTTAGAAAGCACTAAAACAGGCCGCTTTTTCCAAAATTCAGGGAGTATCGAATCATGAGGAAAATCGCACCAAAAAACTTGCCTGATGCGTGGTGCCGATTTGATTCGTGGTTTTATATGAGGTGGTTTTTCGTAAGGCGCATTTAAATCTCTTTCTTTTATATGCTCGCGCCATGCATTATGATCATGTTCCATCATAACACATGGTTCTTCAAGTTTGGTTATATCTAAGGAAATAGGTGATAGGGTAGAAGGCTCTGTGTTCTTATCTTCAGCCATAGCAGACCATTTATATTTATTGGTCCCCTCACTTATTATTTTACGGCTTTTCTATCACGAGTTTTTATCAAAATGTTGCTTATAAGTACAGAGAGGTGAAACCATAAAATGGATGTATCTGCTTATTTTTGTCTTTTGAGTACAACGCTAGAGGAGGGATGTTGGTGACTCGTTGGTGTTGGTGGGCTGGTTTGGCGGTGGGTGGTTTTGGGTGGGGATTGGTGACTGGAGAGTTGTTGGTTAGGGGGGAAGCGATTGGAGAAAACGAGTGAACGCGGTTTCGTTTCTATTTTATGGTTAGAGTTTTTTATTGCTTGAAAGAATACCTTTTGAAGTAACATAGAGGCTTATAAGGCTGAAAAATAGGCTTGAGACGACATTCCAACCGGCAAATGAAAGAAAAAGAAAGCGTGCGGATGCTTCAGAACAAGAAGGGGGATGAATGTTGTTTAATTGGCTGAGCAGCTGGTTAATGTCTGAGGTTTTTCTCACTGCGCTTAAACCACAACTGAGGGGAGCAGCCCAAAAGCCGTATTCAACACCCGCATGATAAATGGCTAAAACAAGGCTGATGCACATTAAGACAAAAACACACAAAAATAAAAGTTGTACCCAAGCAGTTATGCGAAAAAAATATGCCCCAAAACCTGCTAAGAGCAAAAATGGTATGGCACCATAATAGGGGAAACGCTCTATGAGACATAAATCGCAAGGAAGATACCCTCCGAAATGTTCAAAACCAAGGGCAATACCTATTGTGGCAGACAAGCAAAAAGCAAGAAAAAAAGCCCACAAACTTTGTTCTTTTCTGCTTGGTTCAAGATGAAGGTGCTTGTGTAAAAGTGGGTGAGAAGACAAAACGCATGCCATTAAGTCTGTTCCTTATAAAAGCTTCCTGTTTAAAAAAGCTATGAAAATCCCATAAATTAAAAGGAGGCTAACACAACCAATGAGAACAATCCATTTGAAATGCTGTACTAAAAAATTCATTGCTTTTTGTCCAAAATGTTTAATCAGCCACGCGAGAAGATAAAAACGAGCGCCTCTAGAAAAAATACAAATAAGCATGAAAAGTTCAAGACGTACACTCATTACACCGGCCAAAATTGTGACAATCTTGATGGGGGGAAGATGAAAAAAACCTGATGTTATCAGTAAAATGATTAGAAATTGCAGGGTTGCACTATTTTTCAGAGATTCAAAACTTTCAACCTTACCATAAATTTCTAAAATGGGTTTGGCAAGGGTATCATAGGCAAAATGTCCGATAAACCAACCGGCAATGCCTCCTAATACAGAACAGATTGTCGCAATCAAAGCATAGCGATAAACCCGCTTTTGATGGATAAGAAGCATCGGAATATATAAAACATCTATGGGAATTGGAAAAACAGAACTTTCAATAAAGGCAATGAAACCAAGCCAGTGTGGTGCTGTACGCCGATTTGCTAAAGAAATCGTCCAAAGCTTTAATTTGTTTAATATCATGAGGTTTTTTATAAGTTTAAGAGGTAAAGACTTTACAAATGAGATTGCTATAAATCCGGTAGAGAAATCCAATAAAGAAAATATTCCATAAAATAGATAAGAAAATGATATGAATTCTTAAAAAATGAGAAGTCTTCTGTTGACGAATCTGTGCTTCTTCATATAGTGCAAAGGAATAATCGACAAGTCTATCTTTTATAGTCCTGTCTTTTATAAAAGTGTGCGGGTGTGGTGGAACTGGTAGACGCGCCAGACTCAAAATCTGGTTCCGAGAGGAGTGTCGGTTCGAGTCCGACCACCCGCACCACTTCATAAATATTTCCCTTGATCCTGTTATGGCGCATCGCTTTGATTTATAAAACATGGGATTTATAAAACATGGGATTTATAGACCGTGTTCAATGTTTTGCATGTTGAATGAAAAACCTCGAATACCGTAGGATTCTCTCATTTCAAGTCTGCTTATAGTAAATCAACCAAAATCGTGTCGCTCGTACGTTACAAGCTAGATGAGCTCGCGTGGAGTGAAATTTTACAAAAAATGAATAAAAATGCCTCTTATGCCGTTTCAAGGGCATCATTGGAGGTAAAGTGTATGATGGATGGTGCCAGCTTGCACTTTTATGAAGTGTAGAGATGGTGCTCTATAGATTTTATATTCTTGTAGGTGCTGTCGCAAAATGGGCTTGAGGGTTTTGAGAGATGTTTCTTTAAAACACGCATGTGCATTGGCAACCAAAGTGTCTTGAATTTGAGAGTGTTTGGTTTGAAGCGTTGTCGTATGACATGAGGGGCGTGATCGCCAAAAAGATATGTGAGCAACAAAAGCATGAGGCAATGCGTAATCTCCACTCTTTAAAAGACAGAGTTTTAGAGGTTTAAAAAATAGTGTTTTAGAGGCTTTTGAAAGTTATAAAGCAGAGGGAAATGGTAAGGTTGGAAATTGGTTTTTTACCTTGACAACTTCCTGTTCTCTCCAAATGAAGCTGTCTCCCCGTTACAGAAATTACATAAACAGAAAACCGCAATATCCTTTCTCCACTCTGGCATACAATAGCTGTAAAATACGGTCGTTTGAAGTGTGGTAATATAGGGCATACTTCCTTGAAACGTTACAGTATTTTTTCGCTGTGGGTTGGATATTCTTAAGTGTGTTTGTCTTGCTTTAGGCTTAAGGGCATTTCATGAGGAGGAGCCCAGAGAAGCTCGCCCAAGATCCTCCTAAGAGTCCCCAAGAGTTTTTGTGCTTTTATAAACGGACATGGTGTTTTAAAATGGGTTTTTAGAATCTTTATTCTTTAAGAGCGGGGAGGCCAAGTCAACATCATCCTATAAAACTGCAATTGATGCACAATATCCATATTTCTTTTAAAGAAATATCTCTTAAATACCGGCTCTCATTTATTTTACGATGGTGCCCAGTGTATGGTGGTAAAGCTTTTATATATTCCCAATGCACGACATGAAAGGCTGAGAGGATAGAAGCTTGCTTTAAGAGAGGGAGAGGTTGGATTGTTTCGTGATTATTTGTTTACAGTTTAGTACTGGTTTTTAGAATCTACGTCTTTTTAGTGCAAAGGGGCATTAAAAAACCCCGTTTTTAACAGGGTTTTTTAATCGTTCAATTTTTCTACAAAACTTAGAATTTATAAGCGATACCAAAGCGAACATCATGCGTTTGAGAAGAGATTTTAAGGTTATCGTTTGCAAATTTCTTTTTAAAAAAATCTGAATAACGATATTCTGTACGCATGATGATATTATCTGTCATTGCAAGATCAAAACCACCACCAACAGTGTAACCAAACATTGTTTTTGTCTCATCTAACACATTGCCAGAAGCAAAAATTGTCGAATCTTCTTGCGATTTTGATAAAAGTGATATGATATATTGCATCTGTCTATAGGCTATACCCCCTGCAATATAAGGCATAAGACGATGGGAAGCAAAACCAATACGCGCGCGCGCGGCACCAGACCATGTTTCTTTCAATGTTACACCGCTAACAACAATGTCACCATGGTTGGGTATCGTTTCATCCTGAGCGGCAGGTTTTATGATAGGAATTCCAGCTTCTTTAAAGGCAATGTTAATGGAGTCTAATTTATCTAGAATTTTCTTTCCATTGTCTGTTTGGGTACTTTTCTTCCCAGACCAAACCATGTCCGTATCAAAACCGAAAACAAGATCTCCCAGATCAATATTAGAACCTGCATACAAACCTGCTCTCAATCCTGATAGTTTCGGTGATAAATCTCTATCAACCAAAGCCCATTTTCCGTCCCTAGCTTCTTGTGCGTAATTTAGAGTATTTTTATTGGAAAAATATCCAATTTGTCCTCCAAAATAAAAACCAGACCAAGAAAAAGGCGCAGAAACAGTAATCGGTGAAATACGTGATGATGAATCATTTTGCAATGAAACCTTCGGTTTTGATTGCTCAAAGATTACCGTATCTGCTGCTTGCGCTGTTGAAGCGGTAATGAAAGTGAAAATAGATAGTGCAATTAAACATTTTGTTTTCATAAAAACGTCCCCAATTCATTTATAATACAAATCGCATTATACACGAATTGGTTAAAGAAATCTATATTTAATATCATTATGAAAACTAAAATACTCAAAAACTCTATAATTATCCATATTTAAGCGTTCTTAAAACTTGTTTTCATGCTATTATCCCGCGTTTGTATTGATTTTTCAGGATTTTTTATATACGCCTCTTCAGTGTTCTCTGTGTTTTAGAAAAAATTATAGTATGGTAAACAGGCTTTTTATTTGTTTAAAAAATATTATTTTATATATATAGTAAAAGCACTCTTTGTTATTAAGTGTTAAGTATATTATCCACTATGACTGATATCAAAGTGCTTAATATTCAATTGGTCGGAAAAAGTGCATATTGGCACCATTATATTCTTTATCGTATTCTTTGCTCGTTTCTGATATTGCGTAGCTTTGTATGGCGATAGCCTTTTGAGCACTTAAGGGGATGAGCGACTTTATTTCTTTTTTATCTATACGCTACTTTTTCTTATGACAATCCAAGCGAATAGTTTTGATTGATTGAATGGAATACGAAGAATAAGAAGGAGCAAAGGGCGAGAATCTCAAGTTTCAAGAGGTTTCTCATGTGCCATGTAAAACGATAAACTTTCCGTTCGCTTAAAGACGGAACGTGGATGAGAGCCTAAAAACTGAATGTCGTTGGCTATTTTAAAGAGATTAGCGCGTGCATTCAGGTTTTTGTGGAAATGGGTGAGGGCGCCATAAGGGGCAAATGCCTCAAATTTCTTGCGAGCTGTCAAGGATATCCCGTCAGAGAGTGAATTGTTTCAGCAAAGGTCAAAACCTTTCAGTGCATCGAATTTTGTTCCAACAGCTGTTCCTCTATTGAGCACTTCTTTTACGCTTCATAAAGGAGACATTTCTCAATGTTCCTAAATCCATTTCACGACGGTGGCTCGTGAATGATATAACGATAAATCTATTGAGCACCTCTTTTACGCTTCATAAAGGAGACATTTTTCAATGTTCCTAAACCCATTTCACGACGGTGGCTCGTGAATGATATAACGATAAATCTATTGAGCACACTCTTTCACGCTTCATAGAGGAGACATTTTTCAATGTTTCTAAACCCATTTCACGACGGTGGCTCGTGAATGGTATAACGATAAATCTATTGAGCACCCATCTTTCCGCTTCATAAAGGAGACATTTTTCAATGTTTCTAAATCCATTTCACGACGGCGATTGTGAATGATATAACGATAAATCTATTGAGCACACTCTTTCACGCTTCATAGAGGAGACATTTTTCAATGTTTCTAAATCCATTTCACGACGGTGGCTCGTGAATGATATAACGATAAATCTATTGAGCACCTCTTTTCCGCTTCATAGAGGAGCAAGCCGGTGCCATTACTATATTTGCCAGTTCGTGGGTGTTGTGACAGTCCTCTCCACAATGTTGTGACAGGCCCCTTTGGCCGTTGTGACAGTCCTTGGCACTTGAGGTGGTTCATTAGAGGCGTTTTTCCTTATCTTATACAATTTCTATCCATACATTCATTCCGTTTGTGATGTGCTAGTCAGTGATTTTGATTGATGCAACATGGGACAGATTTAAAATGAGAAAATCTTACGGTATTTAGGATTCTCATTCAATATGGATAACGCTAGATTATCATTATAAATCAATACATTATCTCATTGATATAAGAGTTATCTACCCAATGTTATCAATAATGATAACATTGTAAGCGTAACTACTATGAATTCATTAATCTTTTTTACTTCGATTGAAATTATGTCTATTAATACTGATTTTTTTGAGCTAATTCTTTTTGGTTGATAGCTAATTGATTTTTAAAATCAAGACGTGAAGCTAGAATGAAAAACACCTTACGGTCATATCCATTTAAATCACTTTCTGCCAGTATAGCCATTGGGTGTTGAGCCATGACTATCCATTTCTTTCCAAAATCGTTGTGCCTTTTAAGTACAATATAAGCAACAAAACCACCCATAGCATAAATGCGGATCAGAGCCTAAAATGAACGCTGTGGGTGATGGTTATCGGTCATCATCGGGGTGTTTACACCCCGATCTTTTGACAGAACGATTTGTTTTAAGACGTTTGCATCTTTTTTAGTGGGTTGTTTATTGGGGAGCAATCATCTTTTTGGGATCAACTAATCGGTCATAATCTTCTACAAAAACGCCTGCTTTTAATGCTTCGGTGCGCAAAGTTGTATCATTTTTATGCGCTGCTTTGGCAATTTCAGCAGCTCTTTCATAGCCAATTTCTGGTGCTAGAGCTGTGACTAACATGAGTGAGCGCTCCATGAGCGAGTGAATATGAACGCGATTGGCCCGTAATCCTTGGATGCAATGCATATCAAAAGAACGCATGCAATCACCAAGAAGGGTAATTGATTGTAAAACGTTATAGCCAATAACAGGTTTATAAACGTTGAGTTCAAAATGTCCTTGGCTTGCGGCAAAGGTTACGCTGGTGTGATTACCAAAAACTTGGCATGCGACCATGGTTAAGGCTTCACATTGTGTGGGGTTGACTTTGCCGGGCATAATAGAAGATCCGGGTTCATTTTCAGGAAGACTGAGTTCCCCTAAACCAGAACGTGGACCAGAGCCTAAAAACCGAATGTCATTGGCAATTTTAAACAGATCAGCAGCGAGAGCATTCAAGCTTCCGTGGAAATGCGCAAGGGCGCCATGATGGGCAAGTGCTTCAAATTTATTGCTGGCAGTTTGGAACGTTATTCCTGTGAGAGTGCTCACGGTTTGCGCAAAAGCAACGTCAAAACCTTTTGGCGCATTCAGCCCTGTGCCAACAGCCGTGCCACCTTGAGCAAGCATGTGGATATCGGTTAGAGCATTTTCAATGCGCTGACGATTGGCTTCTAATGCGGCACGATAGCCTGAAAACTCTTGCCCTAAGGTTAAAGGTGTTGCATCTTGCGTGTGGGTGCGACCGATTTTAATGATGTCTGCAAATTCTTGCTCTTTTTGTTTTAATGTCGCAATAAGAGCTTCAAGGATTGGCAATAAGTGTTGGCGTGTTTGCAACGTGGTGGCAATGTGAAGCGCCGTGGGAAAGGAATCGTTCGATGATTGGCTCATATTGACATGGTCATTGGGATGAACTGGTTTTTTGCTTCCAAGTTTTCCTCCCAAAATCTTACTAGCACGATTAGCAATGACTTCATTGACATTCATATTGCTTTGTGTGCCAGAACCTGTTTGCCAGACGGACAGTGGAAAATGCTTATCAAAATCGCCAGCAAGCACTTCATCAGCGGCGGCAATAATTGCTTTTCCAATATTTTCTGGTAGTTTTCCTTTGCCCATATTTACAATCGCTGCTGCTTTTTTGACAAGGACTAAGGCATAGATGATGGCAAGAGGCTGCTTTTCACTGCCAATATTAAAATTATGCAGAGAACGTTCAGTTTGTGCGCCCCAATAACGATCTTGACGTACCGAAATCGTTCCAAAGCTATCCGTTTCCTGACGTGTTTCAACCATGATAAGATCCTTTTTTGTTCACGGGTTCTCAAAAAAGATAGATAACGCGAAAGTGCAATAAGAGGCAAGACTTTGAAGCTTCATTTAGAGAAATTATTTTTATGGCTATTCTTGACATTGAGAGATGCCGATTTTATATCTAACACATGCTAGCACTCGTAGTTTGAGAGTGCTAGCAAGAACTTTTAAGATTAATGCAATTATGTTCAGTTTTAAGGATTTAAAACATGGCTAATATACAATTCCGCCCACTTCACGACCGTGTCGTTGTCCGTCGGGTTGAATCTGAAAATAAAACGGCTGGTGGGATTATCATCCCTGATACAGCAAAAGAAAAACCCCAAGAAGGCGAAGTGATTGCTGTTGGCAATGGCGCTCTCGATGATAACGGAAAGCGCGTGCCTTTAGAAGTCAAAACAGGAGACCGTATTTTGTTTGGAAAATGGTCTGGAACTGAAGTCAAGATTAATGGGGAAGATCTCCTCATCATGAAAGAATCTGACATTATGGGAATTATGGGCTAATTGAAGCACTTAGTTTTTCATTGTGTACTATTTTGAGAAAACTCCAAGGAGAAATTAAATGGCTGCTAAAGAAGTCAAATTTGGCCGTGAAGCGCGTGAGCGTTTGTTGCGCGGTGTCGACATCCTTGCTAATGCTGTTAAGGTGACACTCGGCCCTAAAGGTCGCAATGTGGTGATTGATAAATCATTCGGTGCACCTCGCATCACAAAAGATGGTGTATCCGTTGCAAAGGAAATCGAACTGGAAGATAAGTTCGAAAATATGGGTGCACAAATGTTGCGCGAAGTTGCTTCTAAAACCAATGATATCGCTGGTGATGGAACAACAACAGCAACTGTTTTAGGACAAGCTATTGTGCAAGAAGGTGTTAAAGCTGTTGCTGCAGGCATGAACCCAATGGATTTGAAGCGTGGGATTGATGCTGCTGTTGAAGAAGTGGTGGCAAACCTCTTCAAAAAAGCAAAAAAAATCCAAACTTCAGCAGAAATTGCACAGGTGGGAACAATTTCCGCTAATGGCGCTGCTGAAATCGGTAAAATGATCGCTGATGCTATGGAAAAAGTGGGCAATGAAGGCGTCATTACCGTGGAAGAAGCTAAAACCGCTGAAACGGAATTAGAAGTCGTTGAAGGAATGCAATTTGACCGTGGGTATCTTTCCCCTTATTTTGTCACAAATGCTGAGAAAATGGTCGCTGATCTTGATGATCCTTACATTCTCATTCACGAAAAGAAATTGTCTAATTTGCAATCTCTTCTTCCTGTGCTTGAAGCTGTTGTGCAATCTGGAAAACCACTTCTCATTATCGCTGAAGATGTGGAAGGTGAAGCTTTGGCAACGCTCGTTGTTAACAAATTACGTGGTGGTTTGAAAATTGCTGCTGTAAAAGCTCCTGGATTTGGTGACCGTCGTAAAGCAATGTTAGAAGATATCGCTATCTTGACATCTGGACAGGTTATTTCTGAAGATGTGGGCATTAAACTTGAAAATGTCACTTTGGATATGCTTGGACGTGCAAAGAAAGTGAATATTTCTAAAGAAAACACCACCATTATTGATGGTGCTGGACAAAAGAGCGAAATTACTGCTCGCGTCAATCAAATCAAGGCTCAGATTGAAGAAACAACTTCTGACTATGACCGTGAAAAATTGCAAGAAAGACTTGCTAAACTCGCTGGTGGTGTTGCTGTTATCCGTGTGGGTGGTGCAACAGAAGTTGAAGTGAAAGAAAAGAAAGACCGTGTTGATGATGCTTTGAATGCAACACGTGCTGCTGTTGAAGAAGGTATTGTTGCTGGTGGTGGTACCGCATTGTTGCGTGCAGCAAATGCGTTGACCGTTAAGGGAAGTAATCCTGACCAAGAAGCTGGTATTAGTATCGTTCGTCGTGCTCTACAAGCACCAGCGCGCCAGATTGCAAGCAATGCTGGTGAAGAAGCCGCTATTATTGTGGGCAAAGTGCTGGAAAATAATGCTGACACTTATGGTTATAATACCGCCACGGGTGAATTTGGTGATTTGATTGCTTTGGGAATTGTTGATCCTGTGAAAGTTGTGCGTTCTGCTCTTCAGAATGCGGCTTCAATTGCGAGCCTTCTGATCACAACAGAAGCAATGGTTGCTGAAGTTCCAAAGAAAGATACACCAATGCCTCCGATGCCTGCTGGTGGAATGGGTGGAATGGGCGGAATGGATTTCTAAGCTCTTTTCCATAGAAGTAATAAAGAAACGGGTCTTCTGTGCCCGTTTCTTTTTATGCTTTTTCATGTTTTTCAACCGATGAATTTGGTGATTTGATTGCTTTCAAGAATTGTTGATCCTGTGAAAGTTTTTGCGTTCTGCTCTTCAGAATGCGGCTTCAATTGCGAGCCTTCTGATCACAACAGAAGCAATGGTTGCTGAAGTTCCAAAGAAAGATACACCAATGCCTCCTGGTGGAATGGGTGGAATGGGCGGAATGGATTTCTAAGCTCTTTTCCATAGACGTAATAAAGAAACGGGTCTTCTGTGCCCGTTTTTTTATATATTTCTTTTGTTCATACGAATTTTCCTTTTATGACAGTTTCTTTATCTTATAGGATTGTTCTACTCTCCTCTGGTTGATCTACCGTCATTGTGAATGAAGCTCACTCTTAATCCATAGCTTTTTCTCTTGTTTTTATGAAATGTTTCTATTGTGTGGGGATCGTGCTTTCCTTTGAAAATATTGTGCTAATAAAAATATAACTCTTTGATTTATAGTCATTTATTCCTAATACAGTTCTATTTTTTCATTTCAGGTTTATGCATGCACCGTTAAAAAATCCTGTGTTTGTGCTTCATAAGGTGAGAGGTCACTACGGTTTTATGAACCAACGCAATCATTAAAAGTCAGTAGCTAAGAGTTAGTACCTATTGAGCGTTGGAAAGACAGAGTTGAAAAGAGCATGATGGGGCTGGTTTGTTTTTTTATGAATAAGATGCTGGTATTTCAAGCTTTTGCATAGGAGAATAAGCATCTCTCTGTTTCGTTGATCTCTGAAATGGGGAGACTGCTCCATTTGAGAAGCTTAAAGATAAAAGCTAATTTTTCGCCTTGCTCTCATCTTTTTTCGGTAAGCTCATCACCTAAACTGGAGCCAAACCCATGTTGTTATACTCAAGTTCTGTTTGTTGCCTATATTGTGACAGAAAATTCTTGAGTGGGGAGCAATTTTTGAGCTAAGGGGACCATGACAGGTAGCCGAAAAAAATCATTACGAGACAGTAGGCGCGCTTGTTTTAGAATTTTTAATGCTTCTGATGATAAAGGCACGCGAAATTCTGTTGTAGCCTCATGCCTTCTTTTCATATTTTCGAGCCAAGGATTTTCCATATATTCTCTTCAACTTGACCTTTATGCATAGAACATAAGGGCATTGAGAGGCAGGGCATTGAGGAGGCAGGGCATTGAGGAGGCAGGGCATTGAGGAGGCAGGGCATTGAGAGGCAGGGCATTGGGAGGGTGGAAATTGGGAGGCAGGGAATTGGGAGGGTGGAAATTGAGAGGCAGGGTATTGAGGAGGCAGGGTATTGAGAGGGTGGAAATTGAGAGGCAGGGTATTGAGGAGGCAGGGTATTGAGAGGGTGGAAATTGGGAGGGTGGGAGGAGCCGGCTTGCTTTTTTATTCAACGTAAAGATGAGAAGTTTTATGTAAGGCTACCATTACATTGCTTGTTTATGCGCTTCTTTAAAAGAAATGTCTTTTAATACAAATTCTTGGCAATGCTATTTATGAAGAGTATAAAATCATTTGGATATCAATAGTTTATTAAAAAAATGTACGTTGGTATGATCCTTTTCTTATGTTACCAAAGTTGCTGACTTACGCGTTGGTTAAAAATCTCTCTTCATGCCCTTAAATTCATTTCATGAAAGCGTTTGTGAAGAGCACGACGTTTGTGAGGCGTGTAAAAATTTCTCGTGAGACGTGAAAAAATCATCAATAAAATCTCCGTGTTTTCAAAAAATAACGAATGGCTTTTTATATTTTAAAAAAAGATTTAACACGTCTCACGTTTTTTATTTATTTTAGAGCTGAATATTCGATTTTTGTGTAAAAATACTTCCCAGCACATCTATGATCCGTGAAAAATCAAGTGCTAATAAGAAAATGATGAATATAATCCACTTCGTATAGCGTGACATCATTTTTACACTTTTATACGTTGTGATGATTTCTTGTAGGATTTCTTTTTCCTTTTCTGTAAGCTCTGTTTTTTTTCTAGCCATGTTTCCACCCACACAAGCCTTCCCCTTGTTTGTTATGCTTTAAAATATCTCTTGCGAGATTTGAACTGATGATATTGAGATCTTTTTTGTCTAAATAAATGGGCATCCAACCAACGCAAGAAAAAGGCTCATTGATTGTTTTTATCGCGCAACCAGTGAGTAAGAGAAGCGCGTACATCAGCATCACTTTTTTGATTAATTTCATTTTCCACCTCTAGCCGTGTTGTTGATGACTTTAGCGTTTTTTCTATTTGCTTTTGTTGTTCAACCTTCTTTCCAAGAGTGAAAGCTTTTGCTAAAGCGATAAAAAAAGCGGTCAGAGCCGCTCCTGTTATCATCAGATTTTTTTTCAACCACCACATCATAAGCGCTGCTCCCGAAACCGTTTTGCCACAAAGAAAATACCAACGCAGGCGGCTAAAACCATAATGGTTGCCAATGCCCATTGGATGGGACCATTGCCTGCCAATAAGCCCCCAAGTCCAGAAAAAGAACCAATAATCGGTGTAAGCGCTTCTGCTTTGAAAAATCCCATGGGTGTTTGCGTTTCTACGGTTTGGTAGTTGGGAGAAACATAAGCCCCTTTTGCCCATAATCCCGATTCTGCTGCACGACGGTGCACTAAACCGTGAAGACGTTTTCCTCCTGCTTTAGTCCACTTTTGTAACTCAGCAGGGACGGCTTCATATTCGCCATTATTGAGTTTTTTGAGCAGGGTCGAATTACAAAAAGCCGATGTTCCTATATTATAGCAAAACGATACGAGCGCGGCGAATTGTTCATCCGTTAAGGAAACCCGCACATGTTTTTCAACGGTATTCTCAAATTGTCTTAAATCTTGAGAAAGAACTTCTTCTGCTTGTTTTTCAGTAATGATCATGCCCTTGTGAACGAACGGTTTGCCAGCCGTGCTGGTATGACCATAGCCGATTGTCCACACCCCGATGGCATCTTTATAGGCATGTAAACGCAATCCTTCCCATTGTTTAATGAGTGCAAGCCCTGCTTTAGATATTTTTCTCATTTGCTTCTCCATAAAATAAAGCCTCACGTTAACGTGAGGCTGGTTGACAGATTAAAAATGAAATTTTTCACGCTTCAAAAACAGAAGAGATGTGAAACTTTTATGAAATCAAAAGGTTGGTTGTGACATCTTAGGGAATGGGGATAATGGTTGGCTAAGAGGGATAATGGTTGGCTAAGAGGGGTAATGATTGGGCAAAGAGGGGTAATGGTTGGCAAAGAGGGGTAAATAGTTGGGCAAGAGGGGTAAATAGTTGGGCAAGAGGGGTAATGGTTGGCTAAGAGGGATAATGGTTGGCAAAGAGGGATAAATAGTTGGGCAAGAGGGGTAATGGTTGGCTAAGAGGGGTAATGGTTGGCAAAGAGGGATAATGGTTGGCAAAGAGGGATAAATAGTTGGGCAAGAGGGGTAATGGTTGGCAAAGAGGGGTAATGGTTGGGCAAGTGAGATAATGGTTGGGCAAAGAGAGGTAATGGTTGGCAAAGAGGGATAAATAGTTGGGCAAGAGGGGTAATGGTTGGGCAAGTGGGGTAAATAGTTGGGCAGGCGTTTTCCGTTAAGAGAGGTTGTTGATTTTAAGACCTTGTCCTGGTGTTTTTGATGGAGCTTTCTTGGTGCGGGCGGTTGTTTGGTTGATGCACGATAAGCGTGGTCTATTGCGGTTGTTTGGTCGTATGGCATTGATGTGGGGGTGTTTGAGATACGAAGTGGATACTCTCAGAAAAACAAGACATATGCTTTTACTGAAGACGAAAGCATTAAATATTTTATGTATCAAGCGTTTTGCTTATCCAAATAGTCTCATTATTACAAAGAGCTTTGGGCTAACAAGAGCTTTGGAATTTTGATGCAATTTTAAGAGGGGGTGGTTTTTATAGGACAATGGTGCTTTTTCGTTAAGAGGAAAGTTGTTTGCTATTTTTGTTTTATGAGCGCAAAAGCTGGTTTGCTTAGAGAAATCTTAGCTGTAAAGCAGCCTCTCTTCGTTCTTTGATGAATAGGAATATGGAAAAAGCCTCAATTACATCGATAAAGATTTGTATTCAGTGAGCCTTTTTTGGTGGGAGGAGACAGAAACAGTTTTTCCTTCTGTTGTTCTTAAGTTTTTTTCAAATCTCTCTCTCAGAGTTTCACCTTTTTTGTTTACTGTTTCATGTTCAGCATCCGGATTGGCTTTTAAATAGTGTTCTAGACGTCTTCTTCCTTGTGTGTGTTTATAAAAAGTGATTGGAAGATAGGAATCTAACTTTTCAGCAGATAAAGGCGTGTCTGGTTCACATAACACATCCTTAATATTATCCTTATGCAGTCTTTCTAATTTATGAGCTTCGAGATAAAGCTTTTTGGCAAGGCTTAAGCTAAACATTCCACATTCAGAGGAACTGCGTTGAATATCCATTTCTGCCATGGCAAAAGAACAGTTAGACAATTCATGCGCTTTAATGGCCAATTGTGCTCTTAATGCTAGCACTGCTGATTGCATGTTTTTAAATGTTGTAGGTTCAAAAAATATCACGGACGTTTTGTCATCGATAGTTTGATGATCAATTACTGAAAAATGAATTCCTCTATCTTTTGTGTGAATGATAAATCTAGAAGATTTTATGCCTTTTTCGAGTGTTTCTTTTAGTGCAAGGGCAAAGTCGTGAGATGATGCTACCAATTGAAGACGCATTTCAGGATATTTAAGATTTGCTTGTTCTACCAAGGCTGGCATCAGTTTAAGATCTGTACTTGCATAATCAGCTGTAAACCAACGACCCATTAAGATGTCATCTTCTAAACGGGCAACAATATCTTTTAATTCCGCACGATTGAATGGGATATTTTTGCCTTTTTCGCTACTGGGTTGTTCTAAATGTGCAGTAAGAGTGTCTAAGGATTCATTTGCGTGCGCCCCTTCAGGTGCACTTGCCCCTTCTGGTGTTTGTGAGGAATGAGGGAGGGAAGAATCTTGTGGCTTCATACTATTAGCCTCCATATTGATAATTGGTAGAAAATAATATTTTCTTCAATTCTGGCTAAACAATGTTTGCAGGAAAGATTTTTTAGCTAAAAAAAAGAGATGAAATCATCTTTATTTAAAAAAAAATTGTTACGAAAGACAAAATCCCACGCTTTTCAGAGTCAAAGGCAAGGTATCTTTTTGTCTTTTAAGAGATCATGTTGCTTACTGTTTGCATCTTTATCTCTTTACTTCTTTCAAAGAGAAAAGAAGATTTGCTAACAGCAACTTATATCTTACCGTAAAGCCGCAGAGCTTTATTCTTTGTGGATGTGGAATAGGGCTATGGCCAAATGCTTATTACATCATTAGAGATTTGTATTCTGTTGCTCTTTTTCTGTGTTGTGAAACAGAAACAGTTTTTGTCTCTGTTGCCACCAAGCTTCTCTCAAACCTCTCTCTTAGGGTTTCGCCTTTTTTGTTTACTTTTTCATGTGCTGCTTCTGGATTGGCTGTTAGATATTCCCTAAGACGTCTTCTGCCTTGCACGTGTTTGTATAAACGAGCTGGAAGATATGGATCTAATTTTTCAGCAGGTAAAGGCGTATCTGGTTCACATAACACACCCTTAATATTATCTTTGTGTAGTCTTTCTAATTTTTGAGCTTCGAGATAAAGCTTTTTAGCAAGGCTTAAGCTGAACATCCCACATTCAGAGGAACTGCGTTGAATATTCATTTCTGCCATGGCAAAATGAATGTTAGGCAATTGGTGATGTTCAATGGATTGTCGCGTTCTTAATGCCAGTAAGGCGGGGAGTGTGTCACGCAGTGAGGTAGGTTCTAAAAATATCAGAGATGTCTTGTCCCCTATGGTTTGATGATCAATGACAGCAAAATGAATTCCCCTATCTTTTGCGTTAACAATCAGTCTAGAAGATTTTATGCCCTTTTCGAGTGTTTCTTTTAGTGAGAGTGCAAAGTCGTCAGGTGTCATTGCAAGTTTAAGATTCATCTCTGGATATTTACGATTTGCTTGATCTACCAAGGCTGGCATCATGTAAAGATCTAAAATATCATAATAATTTTTGATCCAACTGCCATCGGCATTATGTTGTTCTAAACCAGCAACAATATCTTTTAACTCGGCACGGTTGAAAGGAGTGTTTTTTATTTTTTCGATGTTAAGCCGTTCTAAATGTGCAGCAAGAGTGTCTAATGATGCATTTGCATGCGCCCCTTCAGGTGCACTTGCCCCTTCTGGTGTTTGTGAGGAATGAGGTGGGGGAGAATCTTGTGGCTTCATAATCTTAGCCTCCATGCTGATGATCGATAGGTGATATTATCTTCTTCAATTCTGGCTAAACAATGTTTTGAAAAAAAGCCTTTGCATCTTGAAAGGTGAGGCGATGAGAGCATAATGATGCCGTTTTCATATTTTTATGCGTGTATTGCTCATCATTGCTGTGATGTATGATATTGGTATTTTATGGGGGGGATTATTAGGGCGTTCTGTTGGGAGCCCGTAGTGAATACGGCTTGTTTTGAAAATCTCAAAATTATGGGGCTGTTGGTGATGCAAATTGGGTGATGCAAAAGAAAACAGTCAGAAAAAGACGAAAGATACCTTCAAACCGTAAAGTTTTAAACATTGTCGCGAAACACACTGTTTATAACAGTCTATAATAATGCGAAAATTTTATGATGAAATCTGGACGCAGAAAACCCCTTACCGCACCTGTCATTAAATACGATTTTTCATATTCTGTCAACCGCAAAACGATTATTTTTCCTTTTTTATCGTGGAAAAAAATCTACAGAAAAAAGCTCATTCATTAGCTATGCAGCAAAATATCTTGTTTTAATGGAAAAGTTTTTGATGTGGCAAAAAACATTTTCTCCTTTGAGAAAGGCGTGGACAAGATGAAGGGAGAATTGTGGTTTTGAAATCCGTGGTATTTTATTGATGAAATTGGGAAGGCGGTGGTTGGATGGTGTTGCGGGGCAAAGCTTTAGATGTTGGCGATTTGTGGGGGCGATTGGGGTTGTGCTGGCTGTCGTATTAGCGGTGGTGTGATGGGTGGAGGGTTATCGGTGCAGTTGTTGATGAGGGAGAAGATTGTTGGTAGGGGCTTTTTCTTTCCTTTAAGGGATGATGCTTTTAATTTTGTCAAAGATCAACGGGTTGTTTTAATGATAAGCTATTGATTTATAGTGGATATTTTATCGTTATTTATCTTGAATGAGAAACCCAGATTATGCTGAAATAAAAGCCATAGCTTTTGTCCGTCATAAGATCAGGAAAGCCATATAGAATTGTACAAGAAAAGACGTAAAATGACGATAATGAATTGTCTTAAAAGCTAAGGATGTCGCGATATTGGGCGAAGTTTATGATGAGGGTGGTTTGTTACAATGGGGGTAGAGGGGAGAATGTTGCTGTTTTAAAGAGGGGCAAAATATTTATCCTGCCCATGCCGTGAATATGCCGTGAATTATTGTCCTTTGAGGCATGGTTAAGTGAGGCCATGGGTAGATTAAGGTTAAGTCTCTTTGACAGGTTGAAGTATTTTTTTAAGGGCGTGGTGGATATTTTAAAGCTTGTTTGTTGTGCGCTTTAAGCTTGTTAATTCCATGAAATTCTATGAAAGGGCAAGCTCAGTGGATCTCAAGTGCACCCTACCAAAAGGGGACTTTATAAAGGAGCTGGTTATAAAGAGGCATGTTATAAAAGGAGGGGGAGAATCTTTATCCTGTGTGTAGGAGAAGAAACAATGGGTGTTTTAGCAAAGGCTCTTTTGGGTAGAACTGTCAAAATGTTTATAAAGGGCATCAAGAATAATACGCAACGAACCAACAAGATTAGGCAGCGGTTGATCTTCTATAACAAGATAGTGTAATGCCGCATGAAAGTTGTGTTGACGATGTAGATATTGTGCTTCTTTAATCGCTTCTTGCATATCTTCATAGTGTTCTGTTGCTCTTTGGACCCATTGCTTTTTTGCTTTCTCATCTGATGCGCTGTGCGTAAAACCATCATAATAACCGTTTGGTAAACCTTTTGCACATAAATAGTCGTTTCTAATTTGCAAGTATTGTTGTGCCGTGTCATATTGCTCTTTACTGATGCCTGATGAAGCCTCTTTATAGCCAAGCAAACAAAGACGCCCAATATAGGTCCCAACAAGCGGATTTTTCGCTTCTTCGAGGCTTAAACCAAAGTGTTTTGCACGCATTTCAATCGCAGATTGAAGCGCAGATTCGCTGGAGCTTTGGGCACGTGAAATACGGCCTTTGGGCTCTCGCTTTCCTGTTATTTTCGGTCTACCGCGTTTTTTACGTATTTTCATGAACTTAACCATTTGAATGAAAAAGAAACTGTCTGTTGATGGGGGACAGTGATGTAAAAAGCACTTGGCGCAAATATTGGGGGAGCAAATACTTAAGAGGGAGAAAATACTTAAAAGGGAGAAAATACTGGGGGGGGAGTGAGCAAATACTGGGAAATATCAGCCGTTGCAGATCAAAAAACAAACGATACTAAAGGCGTTTTAAATGCAAAGAAAAGCAACGGTGTGGGGCGAAAAAATCATCTTTAAAGTGTTTCTTACCTTTTTTATCTTATCCCTATCAGTCTTATCTTCCGCCCCTATCATGCTTATTTTTTCATGGATAGCGAATTATTTGCTTTTTAAATATTTCTTAACTGTTCTTGAGAGATTGAAGGAAAATTTTTGTCAAATGTGAATGAAAAAATAAGAATGGATTTCAAGGGCATGTCATCGTCTTTCTAATAGGAAGTTTTTTCTAATGGGATTATTTGTCTCTTTTTTCACGAGCGCTTTGTGGAAACTTTTCAATTCCACTTTTGAAAGGTCATTGTTTTCTTAAGTTGGGAGCTTGTTATTTGGGTTCTCTTATTTTTTTGTTGGTGGGCGCTTTCCCAAGATATTTGATATACATCACGCTGTTAAGCATATTTTTATCCTTTGTAGGAGATATGTTGTCTTCTTTTGAGTGGCAGAGAGCGGCAAAAAGAAAACCTCCGTATCCTATTATAATAGCATAAGATGCTCTATGTTTTCAAATAAAATATCGTTTATCGGCTTAAAATAAACTGTGAATGATCTCGCTATTTTGTTTGGTATTTCCTTTATAAGTATCCTTTATAGAGTATAAAATTTTCCGTTTTAATGGATCTCATCATAAGACGAGGGGATGTCGTTTAAAGGAAAGGATGCATTATCGAAAGAAGCTGTTTTTATAAGAAGAAAATGCCTTTATAAAAAGATGCTTTTATGGGAGATGCCTTGATGAATGTAGGGGCTGTATAAATGTGGGGGCTGTGAGATATTTCATCTTTAATGAAGCCTTTTTAATTAAGAAGCTTTCAAATGAGGATTAAGGTTGTTTGTCGCGCGCTTTTCATACTGGATAATCGGTTGCTTGTTCGACTTTGTGTTGTGTTGCTTTTTAAAGAGCCATGTCTTAGGGCTCTCTTTTGACCATTTCGCAAGGGTGCTCATGAAGGGTATAACAATAAAGTCCCCCAATGAAATCCATATAAAGTTTGAATAATATAAAATCTATTGAAAACTTCCATTTTTACGCTTGTGAAGAAGAAAGTCCATAGCATCACACATTTTGCCAGCTCTCATTTTTGCGACAGCCCTTGGCATTTGAGACGCTTCCTTAGAGGCATTTATCATCCTTTCTTAATATTTTACTCTATATGGCTCTTTCTGCTTGTAACGCGCAAGAGACATGGTTTGGATTGGCCCAATATGGAACAGGTTTGGAATAAGACAATCCTATGCTATTTAGGGTTCTCATTTAAGGTGCTAAATAATAAATTGTTATAAATCAGTATGTTATTAGTAAAATTTTACACATCATATATTTTTTAGATTGAATGTTTTTGCTTGTTGAGTTTTGTGAAACATTGTCTTTTAAGGTGTGGGTCATAGATAAGGAGACACAATAGCGTTTGTGCTTGTAAGCCTGAGAGATTGTATGTTGTCGCGTATAGGGAATTTAAAAAAATAGACTTAAAAAGTCCTATAGCACGGGTTTCATGGTGAAAAGAGTGCTCGATAAATCGGTTTTTCTGGTTGCATGTTTTCAAAGAGTGAGTGGGCATTTTAGAAGTGAGAAAATATCCATATGATCGAAGATAAATCACAACACCAATCTACCCATGAGGGAAATACGGCTTTTGCATCACAGCTAGGGGTGAATCAGTCTGCAGTTTTTAAAAAATGGACGGCTCTCTCAAGAAGAGATTACGTCATCATTTTGTGTTGGGCTATCCCCTTGTTGGTGCTTTTTGCCGCGACTGTCTATATGAGCCCTTTGGAGTTTTTTCACATTATATCTAAAGAACAGTTTCAAGCACTGGAGAAAATGGAACAAGGAGATCTTCGAAAAATGACTAAGGAGATTTTGAAACAGCCTTTTGAAAATAATCCTGCTGTCTTGTTTTTGCGTAACGTAGGATGGAATGGTGTTTGGGCTTGTTTATGTTTCTTACCGCAAATGATTTGGTTTTGTCTTGTGCTGTTCTTTCCATTCTTTTTTGTCTTTAACGCCATCTCTAAACGGGATGTCAAGGAAATGATGAAGCTGTGGGATACATTGCCAGAGCAGCAGCAGTTAGACAACCAATCTCTCAACAGAACACAATAGGGAAACGAGAGGCTAATTCTTTTGTAAGGAGTTTTGGAATGTTGATCACAGGAGGGTTGGGTGCTTTCATGTTTCTCGGGGAGATCATGATACTGTTTTCTACCGTCATGACAATCTTTGCACTTTATTATTCGTTGATAAAACGGACAATATTGTTGTTTTGGATGCGGCGCAAATTAAAAAAGGGTGCAGCGCAGAATTTGGGGCATAATCAGGCAGGAGGGAAAGGACAGAATACAGTTTGTGCAATAGAATTAAGCCCCCTTTCTTTTAAAGAATCTTTGGAACTTTCAAGAAAAGATTATTTTATCATCTTTTTTCTAGCCTTCATTGTGATTGTGTCTCTTACAGGTTTGATAGCTTTTTTTTCTTTTCTTATAAAATCTGCGATTGTTTTACACGGTTATACGGTTCTATTGTTTACGGTTGGCATGTTTGTCATGCAGCTGCTGTTGTGGTTCTGGCTATGGATTATTGTTTTTTTACCTGTCATTTTAATTCTCCATAGTTTCCTTCAGTATGGCGTGGAAAAAACAATGAAGAGGTTAGAAACATTTGTTTGAGCAGAGGATAAAAATGATGATTTCATATCAATGCGATAGGGGGGAAAAGTGACTATTGTTATAAAATATTTGGCTGTTTTAGGGATCACCATCATTGCCATTTTAATGGCTATAGTTATGGTCAGGCTTCCTTACCTGTTGATCAAGCATATGAGGTTATCTTTTAAAATCGCTCAAGACTTGAAAAAGAGTACGACGCAACAAAAACACGCCATACAACAATTGCGCAATGATCAGGGAGAAATGAAAAGACACAATCTTGCGCATAAGACCCTTGATGCGAAAATGCGCTTTCTTAACTTCAAAGAATCTCTGCCTCTTTCTTCAAAAGAATGTAAAATAATCTTTTTTATCTTTGTCCTCTTTTCTGTTTTGCGGGCTGCTTGCTCTATCGCAAATTTGGTATGGTGGAAGAGTGATATGATCAGCGGGATCATGTCACTGTTGAACGCTTCTCTATGGATTGGACTTCTTCTCTTTTTTCCGATCATTTGGGTGATGTGCATAAAATTAACGAGAAAATTGAACAAAATACTTCCACAATTGGAAGAAGCAATAAAACAACGCGATCAGGCAATTCGTATGCAGAATGGGCGTGGAGGATAAAATGACGGGTAGTCTTATAACATTAATAGCCATTTCTTTCCTGTTATATATGATCGTAAATATTTTATTGTGGGTGCCAGTTTGGACAATTTGTTACTTGTTTATCAAGCGTGCGAGGCTTTATTGTCGCGTGAAAAAGGAACTGAAATGCGTGCTGAATGAACGCGATATTGCCTTACAACAGATCTCCCAAAAATAAAAAAGCAGC
>NZ_JBHIOH010000079.1:0-5658 GCF_042195375.1 Bartonella sp. CL100XZDX
ATCGGCATCGGGCGCCGTGCCAACAATCCCGATAACGGCAGACTGAACCGCGCGAAGGGGGCGGGTGCCGTCGTCAACCTCGACAACTTCAACACCGTGTAGAAAACCTGTTGCCATACTTTATGCTCCTTTAAATGAGGGGTGAATGAAAATGAATGGGAAAAATGAGAGGTAAAAAGCCGCTCTTGAGAAAGGTTTGTTTTCAACAAGCACTTTCTTTTTATAAATATCTTGACTTGGTCCCAAAATGGTACTAAGATTGATAAAAATCAGGATAAACTTATGAAAATTGTTAAAATCTCCACACTTCAAACTTTTTGGGCTCGATATCCTGATGCTGAACAACCGTTAAAAGCATGGGTAGATGAAGCTAAAAATGCGCAGTGGCGTTCTCCTCATGACATTAAAGAGAAGTATAAAAATGCAAGCATATTAAAGAATAATCGTGTTGTTTTTAATATTAGAGGCAATGATTATCGTTTAGTTGTTTCAATCTTTTATCCAGCAGGTTGGCTTTATATAAAATTTATAGGGACACACAAACAGTATGATGCAATTGATGCTAATACTGTAGAACTAAAGGAATTTAAGAAATGAATATCAAACCACTTCGCACTGAAAGAGATTATCAAGAAGCTTTAGAAATTGTGTCTGCAATGTTTGACAATCAACCTAAAGAGAATACTCCAGAATTTGATCAAATGGAGGTTCTTGTGTTGTTGATTGAAGCGTATGAAGCAGAACACTATCCTGTTTCTCCTCCTCACCCGATTGAAGCTATTAAATTTAGAATGGAACAAATGAACTTAAGTGCTAAAGATCTCGTTCCTGCGATTGGTCATTTAAATCGTGTTTATGAAATCTTGAGTGGTAAAAGAAAATTAACACTGCGCATGATTAAAAACTTGCACCAACAGTTCAATATTCCACTAGAAAGTCTGATAGCTTAGGTTTTATACTAATTTATTTTTTTTGAAAGATTTTTAAGGGGTTTCAAAAGGTCTTCAAAGATCGTTTAAAGACCCTTTAATATGTATTATTTCTCGTTTTAGAAATCGCAATTTGAGATGATCAGCTCTTGAGCCGGCATTGGATTATTTGAACCACATGTATAAGATGTATTCACTTCTTTTAGTTTAAATTGGCTAAAGGTTTTTCGGATCTCTGGCACATCATTGAGAGACAGAACAAACTTTCCCTTTAATTGTGCAAGCAGTGTGGACATCGTCTGGTAATCCTCTCGCTTAAACAAATCCTTGCCATAGCAATTCTCAACGCCCCAATAAGGTGGATCAAGGTAAAACAAGGTCGTTGGCCGGTCATAACGCCTGATAAAATCAAACCAATCTAAATGTTCAATAGTGACACCTGATAAACGCCGGTAAATAAGCTTTAATAAGGCTTCAAGTTTGAAAGAATTAAACCGTGCACCACGGTGTGGATCAACTCCAAATGTCCGCTTTGCTACCTGCCCAGCAAAACTCAACCGCTGCAGATATAAAAACCGCAAAGCTCGCTCTAAATCCGTAAGCGTCTTTGGATCTTGTAGAGCGAAATGCTGGAACGCCTCACGGCTGCTTACTTGGAACTCCAACAGATCTATAAAAGGGTGATAATGGCGTTGCAACACCCGAAAAAAATTCACCACATCGCCTGAGCGATCATTGATGACTTCATATAAGGGAATCAATTTCCGCCTAAAGAATATTCCTCCCATGCCAACAAAAGGTTCGGCATAAGTGCGATGGGAAATGCCTTCAATGATTTTGATAATGGTTTTTGCCAACTTGATTTTGCCACCAACATAAGCGGCAGCTGGTTCTATAGGATCAATAGATTTTAATTTTTCTTTACAAAGTGTATCCATCATTTTTTAACACTCTTTCATCTATAGTAGCCATCTTCTCACTGTTTCCAAGTGATAAGAAGTGGCTGCGATGTTGAGTTGAGTTGCATCGGACGGGTTGGTCTCTAAACTTCTCCCGTTGGCTGGACTACCAGCCCAGCCTCTATTTTTTTTCTTTCTTTGGTTTGGAGTTTCTAGGATAATTCCTGTGATATATCTGCTTGATTTCTCATAGCGATAGGTTATCAGAGCGGCTTGCCAAGAGCCGTTGATCTCTTTACAAAATTTTTGAAGTAGAAGAGGGAATTAGCCATGATTTCGGGGCATCTCTCTAGAGATAAAGAATGACTTCACTACAGTGCAGCAGAGACTATTCACTTCTATTGTCATTTTGCTCTCCAAATTAATGAAGAGACCATAACAATCATCTCACTCTCTCATAAGACTGACACTGTCAATCAAAAAGCTCTTTAAAGGGCTTAAAATCATACAAGCCAGCTTATACAACAGCTATCCATTTGACTTGTGCTATCTTTGGTTATGTAATTAATCTTTCCATAACCTTATAAGGACAGCACCATCAGCTCCAGCACCGCTTGGAGAGGAATCTCCATGAGAGCCAGCACCACCTCCACCAAAACCGCCCCCTCCTTTTCCTGAAGCACGAGAACCTTTTCCTGTTCCTCCAGGGCCACCCCTTGATGTATCGCCTCCAGCATCACCGCCATTACCGCTTATCTTGCCAGTAATTCCACTCGTTCCAGCATAACCATTTCCGCCTTTGGCAATTCCTAGATGTGCGTCTGTTGCTAAACCAAAATTTCCTCCAATGCCCCCAGCACCACCAATGCCTGAATAGTAATAAGTATTTCCCCTTGATGTATTATAATAAGCCCCCCCTCCACCATTTCCTCCTTTAGCGGTAATAAAATTTTTGCCAACGGTCGTTGTTCCTCCAGAATTACCTGTTGCACGGAGTGATGCAACAGAAGTTCCACCCTTACCAATTGTGATATCTTCATGACCATTTAAACTGGCTTTATAGCCATACCAGACTGAACAACCGCCACCGCCGCCACCTCCTCCTAATCTTGGCGTATCTGCTCCGCCACCACTACCACCGCCACCCCATGCTTGGATTTCTAACCTAGTTTGGTCTGTTACCCAATCGGGCCATTCAATTTTCCCATCTTGCGTATACAGCAATTCAGCATCGGCAATAATGAGTTTATTAATCAAATCTTTTTTGATTTTTTTAATTTCCTGCTTGAGAATATCTATTTCTGATTTCGTATAAACAAGATCACCATCCACTTTCAGTGGTCCTTTAAGCGAGCTTCCGGTTGTGCTTAGACTGCTAACGACTTTGTTGTTATGGATAAGGTTAAACGACGAATTACCCAACAGTTCTAAGTCACCACTCATAGTGACTTTGCTGGTAAATTTATTGTAATTTTTCCATTCATTTGGGCTTGTGAGATGTCCATAGCTTGTGAGATCTTCATTGATCTTGGCTCTAAATTTATCGAGCCCCACAATATCTTCAATCTTATGTTGATGTGTGCCTAATAGAGAGACAGCACTGCCAAAGGTGAAGTTATTATTGCTTGATTTATAGAGAACATAATTATTTGCGGCATCTTTTGCGCCTTCGATATCGCTTAAATCAGCAAATGAGAAGGTTTTATCGGCTGCCATTTTGCCATTGAGAGCGCTTTCTAGATTTGTGATTTCGCTTATGGTATGCGTGTGTTTTGAAGGTGCTTTTTCGTTTACCTTCTCCTCAACAGCCAAAAGAGCTTGATCAATTTTGGTCAAGTTTTCCCGCAAGATTGGGAATTCAGAACTGATAAAGCGTCCTTCTTTAGGCAATTCCATGTCGAGTTTTTTGGTTTTGGTCATCTCTCATTTTCCCCTCATAATATACCGGCGCCAAAATCGCTCACCATTGACCGTGCCGCCGGTCCACCGGTAAGCGTGAGTTTTAAGCGCGCTTGTTTGGCGCCTTTGTCACCACTGATAAATTTTTGCTCTGTCCAAAGCGGTTCAGCGAGTTGCTCTGTTTCCTCTAATTTCAAAGGGGTANACCACTGATAAATTTTTGCTCTGTCCAAAGCGGTTCAGCGAGTTGCTCTGTTTCCTCTAATTTCAAAGGGGTAAAAGCACCATCATCCAGTTGCATCTCGAGTGTAAAGGTTGCACCGCCCGGTAAAAATGTTTTGATATAGCTGGTTAACCTTGCCTTTTCCCCAAAGGCAAAAGCACGGGTGACATAAGTGGCTTCCTTATGAATCTTCCCCGCAATCAATTGAACAGGGGCAAACAAAACAGGTGAGAGCTTCTCTGTCCCTTTGAGAATGGCGCGAAGCTTTACCTTTTCACTGATATATTCAGTAAGGCTTAGCAATTGAAAGGGTAGGAGTTGATAAACCGTGCCGTTATTTCTTTCAATTTCAAAGATGACAGAACAATCGCTTGAAGGCAATTCAATGGCTGCGCGTATTTGCAAATCAGAGCAGTCCACAAGGTCAAAAGTGCCTAAGTCTACGACTTTTTCTGTTTGTGTGTAGCGGGCTGCCAACACACGAAAGGCTAAAGCCTCATCTTGATGGGCGGTCCATGTCTGCGCATTGACAGAAGAAAAGCGTGGTCCCGTTACATAAGGATGACTTGAAACAAATCTTTGGTGTTCTGCATCAAAATCTCCAAGCTTTGCTAGTGAAACGGCATGATCAGCATCATCGGTTTTAATGACAAAGGCGGTGAGACGGTCATTAGGGACTAACAAAGGGACATCATAGCGTGCCTCTGCCCACCCTAGCTTTGCGCCCTTCATAGAATAAAAGCTTTGTGCTTGAATATCGGCGGTCGGATAACCGTTTTCTGTAGTGACCAAATCAATCACCAAATCATGGTTCTCATTACCGATTTTGCAAAGATGAAAGTCAATACCGGTGATTTGCCGTGTTTCATCGGGGGTAAAGACTTGCGCTTGTGGGTCAAATTGCATCCATATTTTCACAGTGGTGGTGCGCCGCATCACTTTCACATCAATCACGCCTTGACCGGTAAAAAGCCCCGTTGCAATGGTTCCACCTTTCCCCCGTGCCACAACATTTTTTGTGCCAGCGGTGATGTTTTTAGGAATGGTAAAGCTTCCTTCAAGGGTGCCCTTGCTATCGGCAACAAGGCGGCTCGCTGGCAAAACATTCACACCATCAAAGATGAGGCTTGCTAATTGTTCTAACTTGCCAAAACCTTCAATTTTAAAGTGAAGAGTAATTTGTCTTAAAAAGTCGGTTTGTTCTTGATGTGCATTGACCAAGTCATCACGCACTTCTGTGTTACGGATAGTTCTGCCGCGATGTTTTCCCATAATGATTTGATTGGTGATACCCGAGAGCCAATCGGTGCGCTGTTCATGCCAGAAGTCTGTCGCGGGTTCAAGGGTTACTGTACCAGGCAGGGGTGCAAAATTTTGATAAGGATTGATTTTTTCGCAAGCCGTTGTCAACTCTTGCGCAATGATCACTTCATTTGTCCAGTCAAGGGTGACAGGCGCTGTAAGATTAGCGATGTAAAAGGTTGGGTCAATGGCAAGCTGTAAAATGCCGTTGCCTACAGCACCTGTTTGTTGAAAGCCTTCATCTCTGTAACTATCATCAAGAAAAGGGTCTGCAAACATGCCCTTTTTGGCAACAGGTTCTTTAGAGTCAACATTGCTTTTAATACGCTCTAATTGCATGAGACGGTCAAGGGAGAGCACCCGTTGAAAATAGCGCCACATCTCATCATAGGGGGCAACCCGTGTG
>NZ_JBHIOH010000080.1:0-8109 GCF_042195375.1 Bartonella sp. CL100XZDX
CCAAATAAACTTTGGTTAACTTCTTGATTAAGAGCTGAATATCAACAAGACCAATACATCTTCCAACATAAGGCTCTGTTACGGCTGATATAGAGCGCTTTTTGACATGATGTACTCCCTCAACAACAACAGCATGAATTGGAAAACATTGCTTCCCACCCAAAAGCGTTTCTGGATTTTGCTCTGAAGGCGTCTTGATCCTTTTAGGCGTTAAAGCGCGTAATTTCTCAATTCTTTCTAATTGCTGCTTCTCAGATTGTTGGCGAGAAAAATTATCGGTTGGGGAATGAAAAATAGCTGAGGAGCGCGCATAAACATTTACACCTGTAAACAAGCCAAAGAAAACAACAATGGCACGAAAAATTCTCAAAAGAGAACTTTGGCGTAAAAATATCAATAACAATACAGATTGCCCCCGCTTTGCATTATTCATGAAGCACTCTTTAAAAGAACTTCATGAAACCTCTAACAAGTCCACTCAAAACAGCCACTGCCCTATGACGCTTTTAACAAAAGCACATGCCTTTGTGACCAAAAAAGTGACACCCAAAAACTGCTTTATTTTACAAAAAACGCTTTATTTTAATTGCTGAAGATTTCTCCCCCACATTTATATAAAGAAACCTCTAAACAAAACTGTTTAGCCCGTCAATGGTTAATACATCAATATCCCCATAAATATAAAGGATAAATTTGCTCAACCATATCCCCTTGCATTCATAGAGTGAACCTTCAAAGGACGCCTAATCTATAAGTTTCGAATGGTTTTGAAGGTTTGAGAAACCTTCAAAACCTATCTATAAAACCTATCAAAGCATATAGTTCATTTGTCTTGATTAACACGTAAAACGAACAGCAAAATTCACTATTTTGCTGATTTTACCTCATGTCATAGGCTGTGGATAAATAGCCTTTAATAAAATTTCTTTTTAAGCAGGTTGTGGGTCTTTAGCACCCTTTTTTTATTTTATTATTGCTATTTGTTTTAAATAGATCTAGCAGATTCTATTTAAAGTTTTTTGACACCTATAGATCAACGCTTATAAAGCGGTGGGGTTTTATTATAAATGCTTCAATCTCATAACAAACCACTGACATTACGCTCTCTGTTACAATCCTACCGTGATCATACAGAAAGTGCGCGCGATAGAGGAACTTCTTTTGAAAAGTTTGTAATTGCTTATTTGACGCAAGACCCTCTACAATGCCAAGAATATGAAAAGGTTCAAACCTATTGTGAATGGGCAAAAGAGCATGGGGAAGATGGACGTGATATTGGCATTGATCTGGTTGCTAAAATTCGTGATGAAGAAGGATATGCCGCTATTCAATGTAAGTTTTATAGTGCAAATCATCAGATCAAGAAAGAAGATATTGATAGCTTTATAGCAGCGTCTGGCAAGAAAATATTCACACGCCGTATTCTGGTTGATAGCACCGAAGGTAATTGGAGTAACAATGCCGATCTCACCTGTGAAGGACAAGGAGTCCGCATTCAACGGATTAATCTTTTTGATTTAGAAAACAGTCAAATAGATTGGGCAACCTTTGAAAGCAAAGGGGAAGCTACTCTTAAGAAAAAAGAACCGAAAAATCTTTTAGATCATCAACAAGAAGCGCTTAAAGCTGTTTGTGAAGGGTTAAAAGAAGCAGACCGCGGCAAGCTGATTATGGCGTGTGGAACGGGAAAGACCTTTACCAGTCTGAAGATAGCAGAAGCTCTTGCTGGTCAAGGTAAACGTGTTTTATTCCTTGTCCCCTCTCTTTCTTTAATGTCACAAACAATAAGAGAATGGACAGCAGATACAGCAATCCCCTTGCGTTCCTTTGCTGTGTGTTCTGATACACAAGTTGGCAAGCGTCGTAAAAACCAAGATGATGCTGCCGAACTCGATGTCTCGGATCTCGCTCTACCAGCAACAACAGATTCTCAAAAGCTTGGAGAAAAAGCCAATAAGACTTCTCCTGATGCCATGACAGTGGTCTTTGCTACCTACCATTCGATCCAAGTGATTTCGGATGCGCAAAAGAAATATGCTTTACCGGAATTTGATCTGATCATTTGTGATGAAGCGCACCGTACCACTGGAGCTGTGTTAGGAACAGACAAGAGTGAATCTGAGTTTATCAAGGTTCATGACAATAGCCTTATTCGAGGCAAGAAACGTCTGTATATGACAGCAACGCCTCGTATCTTTAGTGACAATGCCAAAAAACAAGCTAATGAGATTGATGCTGTTCTGGCTTCTATGGATGATGAAGAGCTTTATGGCAAAATCCTTTATTCTTATAGTTTCTCCCATGCTGTAAAAAATGGACTTTTAACGCCTTACAAGATTATCGTTTTAGGTGTTGATGAAGGAGAAGTGAGTAAATCTATCCAGCATCTGATGACAGATGAGAATTATGAACTTATTCTTGATGATAGAACAAAGATCATGGGTTGTTATCAAGCTCTTACCAAAATGGATCTGAAAATTGATCTTGGAGATGATACAAGACCCATGCATCGGGCTTTGGCTTTTTGTAGAGATATTGATACTTCTGAACGCATATGTAGAACATTCAACGATGAAGAAGTTAAGAAAGATTTACGTAATCTTCATGAAAACCATAAAAATATTCCCCCTCTTAACTGTCAAGTAGATCATATTAATGGAAAATCTGGTGCCAAAAACCGTACGATAAAACTTGATTGGTTGAAAGAAGATGCGGGTGAGAATGTCTGCCGTATATTAACCAATGTACGCTGCCTTTCAGAAGGTGTTGATGTTCCTTCCCTTGATGCGGTTATGTTTTTACACCCGCGTAAAAGCCAAGTGGATGTGATACAAGCAGTGGGACGTGTGATGCGTCGTGCAAAAGGCAAAAAGATGGGCTATATCATTTTGCCGGTTGGTGTTCCTGCTGGTGTTTCACCAGAAGAGGCATTAAAAAACAATAAGAGATACAGTGTTGTCTGGCAAGTTCTCAATGCTTTGCTTGCCCATGATGAGAATTTTAGTAAAACCCTTAACCAGATGGTCTTAGGGCAAGACGTAAGCTCTATCATCGACATTGTTACAGTTTCTAAAAAGACCGAATTAGAGAATGTCACCACGGTTATTGACGAAATCACGCTCCACGAAAAATCAGAAAAATCCGGACTTCGTATTGGGACACAAGCTCATGAACCGCACCAAACATATGAAGGACAAGGAAGATTGCCCTTTTTTGTTGAGTTTCCCAATGCTCTCAAAACACTGATTGTTAAAAAATCTACTATGAGTGATTATTGGGGCATTTGGGCTGGCAATGTTGCTGAGATTGCACAAAACCATATCACACGCCTTCAAACTATGCTTTCTGATCAAACAAGCGAAGCTTATCATGCCTTTGATGCGTTTTATAACGAATTAAAAAACAACTTAAACAGTGAGATAAAGCAAGAAGAAGCGATTGAGATGTTAGCGCAACATCTTGTGACGCGTCCCGTGTTTGAAGCCTTGTTTGAGGGCAATGAATTTGTACAAAACAATGCCATTTCGCAAGCAATGGAAAAAATCTTAACAGAACTCGATAAAACAAATATTGAGGAAGAATCCAAAGAATTACAAGAGTTTTATGACAGCGTAAAGTTCCGTGCCTCTGGCATTACCGAACCACCGGCAAGACAAAATCTTATTATCAAGCTTTACGAAGATTTTTTTACCAAGGCATTTAAGAAAACCACGGATAGGCTTGGGATTGTTTATACGCCCGTTGAGGTTGTTGATTTTATTATTCATTCTGTTGATGATGTGTTGCGTAATGAGTTTGGAAAAAGCTTAGGGACACGTGGTGTTTCTATTCTTGACCCTTTCACTGGAACGGGTACTTTTATCACGCGGCTTTTACAATCCAATCTCATCAAACCAGAGGATATGGAATATAAGTTCCGTCACGATATCCATGCCAATGAGATTGTCTTACTTGCTTATTACATAGCAGCCATTAACATTGAATCGACTTATCATAGTTTGAAGAAAGGAGAGTATATTCCTTTCAAACATATTGGTTTAACCGATACATTCCGGATGCTTGAAAAACAAGATCTGATGAGAGGTTTACTAGAGGAAAACAGTGAATATTTAGAACTTCAGAAAAAGCTCAATATTGAAGTTATTTTTGGCAACCCGCCTTATTCGGTAGGACAAAAAAGCGAAAATGATAATGCAAAGAATACGCCTTATCCTATTTTAAATAACCGTATTCGTGAAACTTATGCTGCTCAATCTAAAACAACTTGTGTGCAAGCACTTTATGATAGTTATATTCGTGCCATTCGCTGGGCTAGTGACCGTATTGATAATGCTGGGGTAATCGGCTTTGTTTCTGGTTCTGGTTATATAGAAAAGTCAACAATGGATGGATTACGAAAATCTTTAGCCAAAGAGTTTACGAGCATTTATGTTCTCAATCTGAGGGGTGATCTTCGCAAAAATATGTTAAGCAATGGAGTTGCTCAAGAAGGTGAAAATATTTTCGGCAATGGTAGTATGACGGGTATTGCGGTAACGCTATTTATCAAAAATCCCAATGCTATTGGACCTTGTAAAATTTATTATCATGATATTGGAGATAATCTTTCCACCGCAAAAAAACTTGAGATGCTTCAATACTTTGGTAGTGTTGGTGGCATTACACGAAGTAAACAAGGTTGGAAAATAATTACACCAGATAAGCATGGTGATTGGATAAATCAACGTGATGAAAGTTTTGAAACATTCTTAGCTTTAGGTGATAAGAAAGGACATGGTAAAAAACTATTTGAAAATTTTTCTTGTGGTCTAAAAACTAATCGTGATGCTTGGACATATAACTCAAGCCGTGAATTTTTAAAGAAAAACATGAATAATATGATTATGTTCTATAACAGCGAAGTAGAACGTTTTAATACTACCTATCGACACTCTGATCGTAAAACACGTGCAAATGCTGTAGATAATTTCGTCAATACAGATGTAAAAAAGATCAGTTGGAGTCATAATCTCAAACGAGAATTAGTAAAAGAAAAACTCTTTAAGTTTGAATGTTACAGTCTTACTCAAAGTCTTTATCGTCCTTTTACAAAACAATGGCTTTATTATAATCGCATCTTTAACGATGGGGTTTATCAAATGCCTCGTATATTCCCGATAGGACAAGCGATTAAAAATAAAGTAATACAAGTTTCTGCTGTTGGAGGAAGAAGTGGTTTCTCTGTCTTAATGACTAAGAAACTACCTAACCATGACGCAATAGATAAAGGTCAATGCTTTCCACGCTATATTTACGAAGATACTCTAGTTTCAAAAAATAAAAGTGAAAAACAATCTCATTTATTTACGAATTCTACAGAGAAAAACACAACATCTGGTTTACAGAGACGTGATGCCATTACGGATGAAGGACTAGCATATTTTAAAATGGCTTATCCGAATGAAACCATAACAAAAGATGATCTATTCTATTATGTTTACGGTTTGCTTCATTCAGAAGATTATCGCTCTCGTTATGCTGATAATTTATGCAAAGAATTACCTCGTATCCCTTGTGTAAAGAGTGCTGATGATTTTTGGAAATTTGTAACAGCAGGGCGTGAATTGGGTCATTTGCATGTGAATTATGAAGATGTAAAACCTTATCCAGTAACCTTTAAAAAGGGTAATCCAAAACAGACAGAGATCTCTAATCCCGAAAAATTCTATTATGTAACTGAAATGAAATTCGCAAAAATTAAGAATAGTAAGGAAAAGGATAAATCAACTGTTATTTATAACAGCAATATCACAATAACAGATATCCCTCTTGAAGCTTATGAGTATATCGTCAATGGCAAGCCTGCTCTTGAATGGGTTATGGGGCGTCAATGCGTTAAGACTGATAAAAAGAGTGGCATTGTTAATGATGCCAATCGCTATGCTGTTGAAACCGTTGGCAACCCTGCCTACCCTCTAGAGTTATTTCAGAGGGTTATTACCGTAAGTTTAGAAACCATGAAAATCGTTAAGAACTTACCAAATTTGGTATTAAGAGAAACTGAATAACTTAAAAGCATGCTCACATAATGGGCATGCTAATCTTATTAAAGCCGCTTATGTATTAGTTTAAATAAAAGTTTATTTTATCATCTGTTATGAGATAACTAAGATAGGAAAGAATTACGTTATCAGAAATCCTTTAATGGACTTTTGTAAATTCTTTAAACGTATCATCTTGTGAATTGATTACCTATAATCTTTAAAAGGAGTGTTTATATGCGTTATTCTAAAAAGAAATCATTTGCACTTTTAGATACTCTTATTTGGATTGCCTTTAAGAGATTATACCGTATTTAAAATGATAGCTTTATCCTTTTCAAAAGCTTTGTTTAAACAGAGTTATGTATATTCATTTTCTTATATTACCTATAGGTTTTGTCTGTTTTTAAAACCCCCAAAACACCTACAAAACCCTCTTAGATATATATTAAAAATTGTATTTATGTGTTATGTTTAATATAGGTTGTTTATTTGAAAGATTAACTTATTGAAATATAATAACTTTTATTTTTGACTAAAAAATATATATAAAGGGGGGGTAAAAAGTGCCCCCCAAAACCCCCATCCCCCCCTAAACTCATAACCATAATAGTCTTAATAGCATTTTTATGATTATAAACCGTTTCTTTTGAAGGGCTTTAAAGGATCACATGTTTTTTTAAGACGTGGTTTAATCACTCACTAAAATCATAAGGTTATCTATTTAAATAAACTGATAAAAATTCATACAAGGGATTTTAATAACGTAATCAGTTTTTACTTTCATACGCTTTTCATAAGACATGTTGTAATTACTTACTAAAATAATCATTTTGTCAGTTCAATTTACTGACACATAACTGACAAATATATATTTACAGTTGTATTTATGGTGTATATCTTAATAAAGGTTGCATCATTAAAATTATAACCTATTGAAATATAATGATTTTAATTTTCTCTCATTTAAAAAAAATGATATAGGCTCTAAAAAGAACTGACAACACTGACAACACTGACACGGTCTATTAAAAGGAATTTTACTGATCTCTATAATGATCAGTTTCTATTGAGATATTTTCATAACAGACAATAAATCGCAATTATCCTATTTATCGTTTCTCTTATGAAAATGAAAAATGATGCCATGGCTATAAAGAACATAACAGCTATAGAGAATGCGTGAAAACAGTAAACTTGAATACTCATATGCAAATGAACGCGTTGGTTATAAAGAGCACATTGCCTATTAAGGTTGTTTAAATTAGAGCCCCTTATAAACAAAATTCACAAAAAAAATAAAATTCATTTAGTGAGAAAATTGATAGGTTATAAAGTTTAAAATACGCATTATGAGAGCGTTTCTAAATATTATAATGTATAATTCAGAAAATACGCAGTCGTTTCACAAAGCCCGTAATATAGCTTTAAAATCACATAAATATAAAAGAAGCAATTAATAGGCATAAGATATTATCAATACACAACGTATTTAAAAAATATAAAAAATATCAAAGAAGATAAAATATTATTTGACAATAAATACGTATTTTGTTATATAAATAATCAAGTGATTAACAAACACTGAACATGTAGCGGATAGATTACGATACAATCTTTCCAAAGCTTTTAAAAACTGACTATCTTTTATGCTTTAATTAGCATATATGATGACTTTGTCGGGTGTGCTTACATCATACAATACCCTTGTGGGAAAAGTGTAAGCAACGGACTACATGCCGTGTTTGTTAACGCCCGGCGCCCTTATAGGGTTGTCAATAACAAACATATAAACATGTAGGATTTAAATATGACAAATATCTCAAAAAACACCCCCGTTATCTCTAACATTGCAAACGAAATCACATCTGTTAATAAACAAGAGCCTGCAAAAAAATACGAATTTACAGGAGAGATAATAGAGGTTGGTGATTATACTCTTTATCGCATTCGGGCTTTAAGGGATTTTGCTAATATAAAAGCTGGTGATCTAGGCGGCTTTATACATAAGGTTGCAAATTTAGCTCATAATGGTGATTGTTGGGTCGGTGGCAATGCCATGGTTTATGGTGATGCTCGTATTTACGAT
>NZ_JBHIOH010000081.1:0-16609 GCF_042195375.1 Bartonella sp. CL100XZDX
GTTTTTTGCGGGAACGTTAAGAGGCTTTTGGCGCAGGAGAATGCGGGGGAGTGTTTTTTTCGGGAACGTTAAGAGGCTTTTAGCGCAGGAGAATGCGGGGGGATTTCTCACAGCACGGATGTGGTGAGGAGAGCTCTTATAAGGGGGAGGCAGACGCTAACAGAAATTAGATAAAACTCACAAACAACCTATTCACCATTTGAAATGAAATGTGGTGTTTTAACAACCGGCGCTTTGCCGGGTTTTTTATGTCAATAAAACTTTTAGAGGACAAAATGACTGTAACTTATATCGGACTTAATGACCCAATGGCAGTGCGCACATGGTCTAAATTACTAAACCAAGAAGTCTCAAAAGCACTTCCAATTGCACCGTTGATTGGAAATGATTCAAACAGTATCGTACAATTAAAAGATGAAACCACAAAAGCAAGTGGGGATGCTATTAGCTTTAATTTGCGTGTGCAGTTGCTAGGCGATGGGGTGAGCGAAGGGCAGACATTGGAAGGCAATGAAGAAGCTTTACAGTTTCTCAATGATCGCTTGGCAATTAATGAACTCGTTCATGCCGTGCGTGTCAAAAATGAGGGAACGATTGATCAACAACGAATTCTCCATGATTTGCGCACCGAGGCAAAAAATGGTTTGGTTGATTGGTATGCAGATCGTCTGAGTATGATGTTCTTCATTCAAGTGTGTGGTTATACCGCAAAAACAATTAACTTTGAAGGACGCACGATTACCCTTAAACCTGTTCATTATGGGTTTAATGCGCCAACGGCACCAACCAATAAACGTGTGGTACGTCCTAACGATAAAGCAAAAGATGAGGACTTAAAAGAAGACGATGTTTTTGATCTCAGCTTGATTGATAAAGCGGTTGAACGGGCTAAATTGGCAAATCCTAAAATTAGACCCGTGCGGATCGATGGGGAAAATGTTTATGTGCTTTATCTTCATCCAACCCAAGTGACACAATTGCGAACCAATACTGATGCGGGGCAATGGCTCGACATTACTAAGGCAATTTATAGTGGAAGTCGTATCAAAAATCCGCTCTATGATGGGTCTTTGGGCATGTATAATGGTGTGGTTTTGCGCGAAGCTGAACATATTACTGAAGGGGTCGAAGCTGGAACCGCTAATAAAGCTGTGCCAAATGTGCGGCGGGCTGTTCTGCTTGGTGCGCAGAGTGCTGTGATTGCTTTTGGTAAAGATCGAGGGGCGACACGCTATAAATTGGTGGAAGAACTCTTCGACTATGAAAGAGAATTCGGGGTTGCGGCAAAAACCATTATTGGTATGAAAAAAACTTGCTTTACCTTGCCAGGAAGTACGCAAGGGGCTCAGGATTTTGGCACTATTGTCATCCCAACTTATGGAGCACCCGCTTAAAGCGAATGTTTGCTCTCTTCCCCCAACAAGAGGGATCTGTTGGGGGAAAAATTTAAAATGCTTCCAGAAACAAGGACAGGCTTATGACCACTTTATCCTCTGATCCCCAAAATCTAAACCTTACACATTCAGACCATTCTAAAACTTTTGCTTATATGGTCGCGCTTATTCAAGATGAAATTGATGATACAACAGCGGAATATTCCCTGCAAATTCAAGATTCAATTTTTACGGCTTTGCGTTTGTGTGAACGCGAACCCTTTTTCTTTAATGAAAAAAGAGAAAGGACGTTTAAAACACAAAGTGGTAAAACATGGTATGGGCAAGAAGAGGGGGTTTTTATTGAAGCAGAAAAGAGTTTGGAGGGCGTCTTTTTAGTAACAAAGAATGCAACACCAACAAAGTTGTTCTTTAAGCCCTTGGAAGTGTTGCATCAACAATATGGTATGCATCCTGCGCTAGGAACGCCATTCTTTTATACGTACCTTGATCAAAAAATAGGACTCTTTCCAACACCAGAACATGTGGAAACTGTACAGCTTTCTTATGCTCCTGTTCATTTTGCTGATGAACAGCTGAAAGAGGATGATAACCCTTGGTTGATTTATGCTTTTGATCTTATTAAAGCACGGGCAAAATATGAACTTTATAAAAATATCCTTAAAGATCCTGAATATGCCGCCGTTTCTTTCAGAGATTTTCAAGAACAACTTCAAGCTTTGCGCATTGAAACATCGCGCCAAAAAGGTTCTTCAAAGATTCGCCCAATGCGTTTTTAAAAAGTTCATTTCAAATCGTTTATGGCTGGCGTTGAAGGTTGGTTTGGCACTGGTGGCTGGTTTGTCACTTATGGCTGGATTTGCGCGTTGGGTGTTGATGGTGAAGGGCTGGTGGATGGCATTGGGGTGGCCATTATTGATGGTATTGTTTTTTTTTGGTGCGTTAAACAACCTAAGGTTGTTTATTTTGTTGAATTTTATGCCTTTAGAGTTTTTAGGGCTTTTGTGGTTTTTTTATCCATAAACCTTTGTATTTTGAATGGCACTGAGCTTTTCAAAGATTTTATGGGGGGGCCTCTTGATGGCTCTTTCCCCCGTCATTGTGGGGGGTTGATGTGATTGCGGGCAGTTGATTTTGGTTTGGCGCTGGTGGATGGCGTTGGGGTGGACATTATTGATGGTATCGTTTTTTTGGGTGCTTTAAACAATCTAAGGTTGTTTATTTTGTTGAATTTTATGCCTTTAGAGTTTTAAGGGCTTTTGTGGTTTTTTATCAATAAGCCTTGGTGTTTTGAATGGCACTGGGCTCTTCAAAGATTTTATGGGGGTCTTGATGGCTTTTTTCCCAATCGCTGATTATCGACCCGATGTGGCGGATATCAATGGAATTTTTACCGATGAACTTGTTAATGTGCTCCCGGCGGATGGCTCCTATATCCCTATGCCAAGTTTTGAACCTTTATCAGAGCCTTGTCCGGAGCCAATCTTAGGCACTCTTGCGGTTAAAACAAAAAATGGGGTTTCTATTATTGTCGGGACAAGAGATAAAATCTACTTACTTGATAATACAACAATGAACTGGAAAGATATTAGCCAAAAAGGAAAATCTTATCTGGCTAATGTTGATGCTCCGTGGTCTTTTGCTTTGTTTGGTGATTTTATCATTGCTGTGAATGCCAATGATAAACCACAAGTGATTGATATTAATCATGATAAAACATTTAGAAATTTAGGAGGAAATCCACCACAGGCAGGGATTGTTCGAATCTGGGGAGATTTCGTTTGTTTGATGAAATTAACTGAGTATCCAAGACGGGTTCATTGGTCTGGATTAAATGATGCTGAATTTTGGACCGTGGGAAAAAAAAGTTGTGATTATCAAGATTTTCCTGATGGCGGATTCGTCCAAGGGGCAACGGAGACAACAAATCCAATTATCTTTATGCGTTCTGCAATCTATGCTGGTTCTTTTATTCCTGGCTCTAAGATTATTTTTAGTTTCCAAAAAATCCACGATAAACGAGGCGCAAAAAATGCTGAGTCAATTGTTTGTAGAGGCGATTTAGCATTCTTTGCCGATGAGGGCGGGTTTTATCAAATAACAAATGAGGGACAGATTATACCCATTGGGTTCGAAAAAGTCGATCGAACGATGACCGCAAAATCAAGGCAGGATAATCTGTACACTCTGTCTGCTGCTATCGATGGGGTGTATAATCGTGTTTATTGGATGGTTGATTCTGATGAGAATCTTCATAAACGTATCTTGCTCATTTATGATTGGGGATTGCAAAAATGGACAAAAGCTCTCGTCGATATCAAAATGATATTGCCTATTTTCTTAGCAGGAACAACCCTAGAAGGTCTTGATTTTGTGACTAAGAATATTGACGATTTGTCCTTTTCTCTCGATAGTAAAGCTTGGAAAAATGAATCGCCTATTCTGGGGGCATTTGATCAACAGGGGAGACTGGGTTCGTTTTCTGGGGGTCCTATGGCTTGTGTCGTGACATCACAAGAAATGGGGCAGACAAATGGCATGATAACACGGGTGAAAAATATTATGCCTCAAGTCAATAGTGGAAAGTTTTATTTGTCTGTGGGAATGCGCTTTCGACAATCTCTTGAAGAGGAAACTGTTTGGTTGCCAGAAAAACAGCCTTCTTATAATACTGGACAAATTCACTGTCGTGCAAGGGCACGGTTTTATCGCTTTAAATTGCGTATTCCTGAAGGGGTGAATTGGACTCATGTCACTGGATTTGATGTGGAATTGACGCGGGCCGGCATGCGATAGGCATGCCCTTTTGTAATACCGTGCGATAGGCTCAAGCCTCTATTATTAAAGAACAAATGCCCCATAGACTTCCCAAGCCTTTATAAACAAAGGCACAATGCGATAAGCTGTGTCTTTATAATATGAAGAACAAGGTGGTGCGTTATGTTTCATGCTTTTCTGCGATAAAGGAAAATAGGCTGCACCATGGTTTATTTTTATAAAGAAAAAAGTTCCCTTTTTGTTGTGACAAAGGGATAATGGGACTTTTTTTTCTTTTATTGTGTGGGGGGGCATGGAATGCGTGAAATGCGTAGGGGGATGTTATTTGAGGGGAGATGAGTGACAAAGCTAAAAGAACTAAAATTATGATACAAGAGAGTCAAGATTTATATTCTGCTCATCTGACAGAGCAGTGGCCATGGGAAAAAATAGCTCCCTATCAAGAGGCTCTCAATGCTGCATTGAAAAAATATGTTCAGCGCTTTCCGGATGATGTTTGTCTGGAAAAAATTGCTGAAGAAATCACTACAGGACAAGCACAATTGTGGCTGGTCTTAAAAAATAAAATCCAATTTAGTGCTTTTGCAATTACCAAAGTTGAAATAACCCATACGGGAAAAAAATGCGTCGTTCTCTCTGATCTTGCTGGAGAGGGAGGGCTGAAATTGGTCAAGTTGATTGATGAAGTCGAAAAATGGGCGCGAACAATTAATGCTGAAGAAATGCACATGTTTGGAAGAACTGGATGGGCGAAAAAGCTCGCTCATCACGGATATTCTCGTAATCTTATTCAATATAGAAAGGTTCTGAACCCATGAGTAGAAAAACCACACCTCAAGTGCAGACAACAACACAAACAAATGCTCCACCTGCTTGGGCGGCTGATATTCTTAAACAAGCCAGTGCTGATGCACTTGGACTTTATAATAAAGGAATTGGCGGAAACGTTTATCAGGGAGACAGAGTCGCTGGTCTTAGCAATATGACAAAAAATGCGCTGACCGGTTTACAACAAGCAGCAGGGCTCTATAACAATCCAACGGTAACACAATGGTTGAATGCACCAACCAACAGCGCTACAAATCTTTCCGGTATGGCTAAGGGAAGCTGGATTGGAAGCAATAGTAAATTTAATACTGCATTGCAAAATGCTCTGAATAAAACGTCCGATGCAATTAATCAATCGATGTCGGGAGCAGGACGTTATGGCTCTGGGGCTCATACTGGTGTGCTGGCCGATGAGTTAGGCGCCTTGGCAACAAATGCTGCAGCACAGCAATATAATCAAGATATTAACAATATGATGAATGCAAACCAGATGATTGATCGCTCTCAGAATGATCAAGTTAATGCGGCAAATAGCTATTATCAAGGACAGAGTAACGTGCAAAGCAATGCTTTGAAAGGGGGCATGATTCAAGATATAAACCGCCAAAATGTCTTAGATGCTGAACGCCAAAAATGGTCAGAAAAAGATAATCAAGATTGGAACCGATTGCAAAGCTTGTTACAGGTAGGGACACAGGCTGCTGGAAATTACGGAACGACTTCCGGAAAATCCACGACAATGCCTTCTGTGACAAAAGATCCATTGCGTGATGCGCAGCAAGTACTTGGATTGGTCGGAGGAATTTTAGGGCTTTGTGATGTGAGAGCAAAAGAAAATATTATCCCTGTGGGGCAGAAAAAGGGATATCCACTTTATACCTTTAATTATAAGGGAAATCCACAACGTTATCAGGGCGTTATGGCGCAAGACGTGTTGCGTGTGAACCCTGAAGCTGTTTATGTCAATGCGAAAACAAAATTATTGCATGTTGATTATGACAAAATAGGCCTGAAAATGGAAAAAATGAAAATGGAGAAAATGCCGGCATCTAAAAATAAAATTGCGGCTTTCTTTTCTTCATTTTTTGCTCGTTTTCCCTTTTTGAATAAAGAGTATCTTCTATGAGCTCGATTTATGATTGGTCAATTGTTGCATCAGAAAATGCTTATGTCGACGAGAATATAAACTGGGCAGAAGGGCAACCGCCAAGCACAGTCAATGATAGTGCTCGCGCTATGATGCAACGCATCAAAGAATATTTGTTGGATAATGGGGGCGGGATTGAAACACAGTTTACTGTCGATGTGAAAAATGAGAGAACGTCACTTCGTTTGGCAACAAAGTCTTTTTTTGAGACTTATATGGATGGCATTGTTGTGCGCTTTAAAGCACAAGGCGTCAACAGAGGAATAACAAATATTTCTTTAAATCAATTGCCGCCAAGACCAACTTATATGGCAACGCCAGAGGGTATTATGCCTTTAAAGGGCGGGGAAATTCAAAAAGGGGGGCTTTATGAGATCGTCTATACGCGTGATATTGCCGGGAAAAATGCTGATGGCTGGTTTTTAACCAATCCTACTATAAAACTTCCTGAAATTCCGCCCTTTCCTCCTTTGCCTGAAACTTTTTCTTCTGGATTTATCGGGACTTTTGCTACAGAAAAAATACCCTCTGGATGGTTACTGTGTGATGGTAAAGAATATTCGCGAAGGAACTATGCTAATCTCTTTGCTGTTCTGGGAGAAACATGGGGAAAAGGAGACGGGAGAACAACATTCAATGTTCCCGATTTGCGTGGAATGTTTTTACGGGGGCTCGATAGTGGAAAAGAAATTGATAAAGGACGTCGCTTGGGAAGCCGACAAGAAGAGTCTTTTCAATCCCATACCCATGAGGGAAAAACAGATTCAACAGGTAACCACCAGCATAGTTATCCAATGATTGACAAGGTGGTTTGGGATATGAATCACGGTGAATATTATAGAAATCTGGCTCAAGTTTACAATCAAGATCGGTTAACGAAGGCTGCGGGAGAGCATGAACATAAGGTCTTGTTGCAAAAAACAGGGGGGGATGAAACACGCCCCGTCAATATGGCGGTGGTTTATGCTGTCAAAGCCTGAGAATGAAAGCTGTGTGAGAGAAAGATAAAAATGCTAAAATGTTTGTTATGAAAAAAAGTCTTATTGAATATAAAGTCTTATAGAATATATTGTGCAGAAAGTTTTGAGGCGCTTTAGAAAAAACTTAACTCTCTTTATTATTTTATTTTTTGTGCTGCCTTTGTTGGATGTCTAAAGGTCAGTTTGCCTATTGTTCTTTAGAGGATCAAGACAGTGATTATTGAAGGTAGAGGGAGAACAAAAAACCTTTCTTTATTCATGGCGTTTTTTACTGAGGAATAAAGATTTTATCCCAAATGCCTCTCTCTTGTGGTGTCGTGATCCATTATTTCAAGTGCTGGGTTTAAAGCGCTGCTGTGCGATGACAAAAAAAACATGGGTAAAATTTATCCTATTATACCGTAAAACACCGTCATTAAAACACTATTATTGAAGGTGGTTATATCAGTAAGATAGCTTAAAGTATTTAATACATTAGCAACTGTTTAGAGAAGGATTTGCTTGGTTAAGTATTATGCAGTGAATCATATAAGTGAGCAGCAGACGGAATCCTTTCAGAAGAGTTGGATTGTTTACAAACCGATGTGGGCTAAAATCTTCGTCCTTTGAGGTGGTGGAAAGAGGTCAACGGATATGTTTATTTAAAGCGAGAAAAGGCAAAATGGAGCGCTTTCTTTTTTGGCAAAGCGTGTAGGAAAAAAGGGCTCTTTGCTTTCAAAATGGTCGCACTGTTGGCAAGAGCAGCAGGTTGGCGATGCGTTGTAATACGTGGTGAGGCATTGAACCCTCTGAGATGGCATTTTGTGCTTATCAGGCAACTTCTTGAAACGGGATGAGAGTGATACGAGAAAATCTGTAAGACAATAGTTTATTCCGTTGTGTTGTAAAATACCATTGTTTGAGATGCGGTTAAAATTTTATGCATGGGGTGTTTTTCGTCTGTGTGTATTCCTAAAGCAGCGTTTTTTTGTAGAGTAACTCTGGACAGGGGATACATTACAAGGATGCATTTGAAGGGGGAAGCCAAGTCAAATCTGTTAGATAAGAAGCCAGATTGTTTACAAAGCATTGTTTATTGATTGCCATTATTTAAAGACCGGTGTGGGCTTTGTCCTTTTGGGGAAAGCTGACACAGCATGCAAGGTGACATGCATTTCTCTTTGGTTTCAGGTGATAAAATCAACATTTTAGGTGGAAAACAGAATATAATCTAAAAAAATACCTTGTAAAAATTTTCGATGAGGAAATTTTTTTCAAAAGCTTTTCATATGGTTTTCTGAGGTTTTCTGAGGTTTTCTGAGGTTTTCTGAGGTTTTCTGAGGTTTTCTGAGGTTTTCTGAGGTTTTCTGAGGTTTTCTGAGGTTTTCTGAGGTTTTCTGAGGTTTTCTGAGGTTTTCTGAGGTTTTCTGAGGTTTTCTGAGGTTTTCTGAGGTTTTCTGAGGTTTTCTGAGGTTTTCTGAGGTTTTCTGAGGTTTTCTGNGCCGTACAACGAAAAAAGAGATGCAAATGCCTTAATACGCGTTTAGCTTATCAAAAAGGGGGATATAATGGCACTTTTTCCATTTTCTATTGCTGATATTGATGATCCGGAATGTATTCGTGTGGTTCTTTATGCTAGCGGAAGAATGGGACATGCTCCTTTAAACGCATTGTTGAAGAAAGCATATGAAGATATTACAAAAATTGCAAAGCGCATGGATGCTTTAGAAAAAAAATTAAATGCTCTAGATCTTACCAATGTCGAACAGAAAAACAATGAGAACGAAGAGAAGCAAGACAGTATTAATAGTGTTGTGAGTGGTGGAATAACGACATCAAGCAGTTTTGTGAGCGCACCAGAAATTAAAACAGAATCATCGTCCGCTGGAGACATCGTTTTTTCTTCAATATACGATGCGCCAAAAATAGATTACAGCTCTTTTGTTTCAAAATTTACAGCACATAAGCCGCTAAAAATACACAGTAGTGTTGCTCAAGACATCAGTGTTGAGCATTCTAGAGAGATTTCTTCTTTGTTAGAAAAGGAAAAATAGAAAAGAGTGATCATAACAATATGTATGGGTTGAAGCTATAGATGAGATAAACCTGATTTATATCTTCGGTGGGGATTGGAATTGCACTCTGTTTGAGATGTTAAAAAAGGGTAAAAAATTGATAGAGAAGCGTTGTTGCAGGATAAGTTGATCATGCGTTGTTGGGGAGAGTAGGGCGCATATTGAAATCTAAGGGCAAGTTTTTAAAGCCTACAGAGAAAGGAGCCGTGTTCGAACAAAAACGCATGACAAAAGAAGTTTTAAAAAAGATAAAAAATCTTGCAATCATTTTAAAAAGCTTTTTGGATAGGGCGTTTGATGATTTTAAATCTATAAAAAATTGCCATTTTTACGCTTTTTAAAAAGAGAAAAAGTGCAGTTCATCGCAATTTTAATTTGTTAAAAATCCCATAAAAAGAAAATGTTAATTGCTAAAAGGACAAAAGCAGAAAAATGCCTATAAGAAAATCATGCGTATCGTTGTGTCTTTTCTTATAAAGAAGAGAAATGCTATACTGTTGGAGCAGGCTTGAAGGCTAACGTTTCACTTGTTTTCTTATCAGACAAGATTGTACAAGCGGTTGTTGATTTGTCTTGTCCTGTTTATGCTGTAAAGACTGTCCTTTCAGGTGTGATGATATAAGGCAAGCCTCTTTGTAAGAGCTTCCATGATACAAAAAGTGTTTTTTAAAGGGCATGGCAAATATTTAAGGCAGGCTTATTTGTTGAGCTTTAAGTTTAAATCAATCACATGCGGGAAAGCCAAATGGACCCCGATGCAATCTGGGCTGTTGATAGATCAGATTGCATGAAGAATCTTCATCTTTTGAAGTGGTGAATGTAAGTTAAGAAAAACCAGCTTTTACAAGCGTAAAAGAATGAGTCTTATTATAATTATGGATTTAAACTATGTATGTTTTCTATAGATTATATTGAAATAAAGCCACAAAGTATTTTGTTTTATTTGATACGTTTTTATTTTAGAAAGTGCATTGCTGTAAACAACTCTCCTCAATACGAAGATGTCATTATTTATACTATTTTTGGATAATTTTTATAAATATAATTAAAAAGCTTGCAATACTATACGTTTTGTGTATAAGTATTTATTATTGATTTCTTTTGTATTTTATTTAGTTATATCTCTATTCATAAGCCGCGCCTTTAAATGGTGCGGCTTTTTTACTTTCTAATAACAGGGGCGCTATATATTTGTTATTGAGATGGCTTTGGATATGTTTCGCATCATTGTATTTTGTAATTTCGTTTTGCAGTGAAATCTCTAAATTCTTGTGTGTTTTATCCCAATAGGGAAGATTCAAATAAAAATGCAGGCGTCATTTTTGTTTCTTTGCTTTGGTTGGGGGCGTTGAATAGTTAAAGAATCTTGTTACTGTTTGACGGAGAATGATATGGGACGAAGCATAAAATGGTGATGCCCTTGAAGGGTATTATCATGCATGCCAGCATGGTCAAAAATGCAAATGTGTCTTTAACAGTGTTTGTTGATCTCGATTATCAAGTCCATTCTTTTCTTTGTTTGGAGTTTTACATCTATAATCTCTTATCTTGTTTTAGCGACTGCTTTTTGAGGGGGCGGTAATAGAAGGCGTGTAAGATTTTATATATGAAGTGTTTGTGTGGTGAATAACGGTAAATCCATTGGCACTCCCATCTTTACGCTTATGTAGAGGCAAGCCCGCACCATCATTATATTTGCTCGCTCCCAATATTACGACAGCCTTGGTTCGTGAGACGCTTCATAAGAGGCATATGCCTTTCTTATACAGTTTTTAATCCACATGCTAGCTCCGCTTGTAACTTGTAAGCAACATGGTTTTGGTTGATTTAACATAAACAGGTTTGAAATGAGAGAATCCTATGGTGTTGGGGTCTCTCATTCAACATGCAAAACAATAAATACTCTTTATAAATCAATATGACATGTCTTAAAGAAGACGAATTGTTTATAGATCCGCATGGATGAAGAATCTTCGTCTTTAAAGGTGATGAGAGAAAATCATCAGCCCTATTTTTTCGTAAAGGGCATGAGAAAAGTGTTTTACAAGAATTTTATACGATAAGAATTATACGATAAAAAAAAGAGGGGCTTTTGACATAAGAGTCTTGATCGTTTGTTGCTATAACCTGTATTGTATACACAAATACTTCTATCATTTTTTGCTGTAAAAGCTTCTCTTGGGATGTTAAAGGGTACAATCTTTATGGAAAAAAGAATCCGAGCAAGACAAAAGGCTTATTTCAAAAGATTATATCGCAAGATTGCTTTTGTTTGCATAATACTTTTTTGTATAGTGTTTTTGTGTTTTGTTGTTGCTAAGGTGGTTAGTTATTTTTCTTCTCATAAAAAAGTAACACAACAAGCACCCGTTGAATTGGTTATTCCTGTTTTTGATCTGCGCGTATATTGCAAGGAAATTTCTGCTTCCGTTATGCCCGATATGAAAAGAGAAGTTTATCAGCATTGTCTTAATTTGGAAAGTGAGGCCTATTTTGCTATTCGTGAAATGTGGGATAAGCTTTCTGATAGTGCTAAAAAACAATGTTTGACGATGGTCCGTCCTGGGGATGGAAATTATTTTCTCTTACGAGACTGTTTTCTCAATGAAAAAGAAAATAAAACAGGCAAAAGGCGCAATTACTTTTAAGTTTTTATACGGAAAGTTAAAAGGATGCGAATTTTTATAAAAAAATAAAAGCCTCTTAAATGACTATCTGCCTCAAGACCAATAGCAACCTGATTTATTTATCTTGTTATATCGCACTTCTTATTATTTAAGGTGTGGCGACATAAGGTATGGATGCCGCCTTGAAATGTTTAAGGGGGCGTGGTGGAGTTTCAGAAGGATTTGTTGCGCTTTTTTAAGGGAAGAACGAGTGTGGGAAATCCATTTCGTAATGGTTTTGGTGAATGGTATAATCCTCATAAAATGTATAAAATTTATAGAGCATGTTCATCTTTATGGTTTAAAAAAGAGTAAGCCGGTACTATCTCACACTTTGCTTGCTCCCAATGGTGTCTCTCGACAGCCCTTTAGCCTTAGAGACGGTTCATAAGAGGTACTTTAAGTCTTTTTTATTGTTTTTACTCCACACAGGTTTCCCCACGTGTAACATGCAAGAAAAAGAGATTGATTCAACAGCAAACAGATAGAAAATGAAAAATCCTACGGTATTAAGTTTTCTTACTTAACACAAAAAATATGAATTATCATTATAAACCAATTCACTGTACGAATTTTATAAGAATTTTCATTGTTGACAGACCAGTGTGACTCGAGAATCTTCGTTCTTTAAGGGTGCAAGTCAATAGACATGACAAAAATGAGTAAAAAAACTTCCTTTTATAAACATTCAAGGCTGCTTCATGCGTAAAACGCTGTGCTGGGTTTACAAATGTGCTTGTTTTATAATTCTAGTTTTCTTTATCAGAAAATACTTTATCAGAAAAGATAAGTGAGGAAATGCATTAGCCCATTTTTATTGATAGGCTTTGAGGAGGGTATTTTGTTGAGAAGAAACTGATTTTTAAAAAAAGTTTGATATATTGGTCGGGTTTTTCATAATTTAATATTTTTTTGTATTTAAATATTTTATTTTTAAGCTCAATTTGTTATAAATAAAAACTGTGATTAACTTAAAAACTCTATGGGTTAAAATAGAAATTGATAGTATCATTAACTTGTTTGGGAAAGAAGATTGATCTCTTGGTGATTATAGGGCTTGAATAATACTTCGTGTTAATCTATCTATAAAAATCAAGAGGTTTTGTGAAGCGATCGTGGATTGTCGCTCGCAAGGGGTTGCTTTAGCGATGAAGAGAGGCTATATTTATAAAATAAAGAGGTTCGCGCAGTGACTCGTTGGGATGGAAGTGCTTGTGGTTTAAATGCACGAGGGGTAGAGAATATCGGCGTTTTTAAGAGCTGTGGTTTTAGAGCAAAAAAGGAAGCTTCTAATATTCTCTGGCAGGAATTTTTTCTTTGTCAGGTATGTTGTGTGTGTGTGTTTTCCTTTTTGTTTTCCACAAGATAATTATTTTTTTAGTGAAATATGGTTTATTTAAAAAAAACACTTGGCATTTTACGTGAACATCATTAGATTTCTGCTGTTTGACAGAGAAAAAGGGAATTTTTGATTTACGATTTCCCTGCTGTTTTGTGATTTTCAAGAAAATATATGCTTTTATCAATATCAGTAGGGTTCGTTTGAGTGAAATAAACGCGGATAGCTTGATAATCGTATGTTAAAAATGATCAGCATTATCAAAAGATAATGTAATGAGGAAGCGTCAATTAAGACACACAATAAGACAAACACTCCAAAAAGGGATAAAGATGAGGCCACAACAAAATAGACGGGTACGCGGTCGCAATAATAACAATAATGGTAATAACAATAATAATCGTCGCGGTCCTAATCCGTTGTCTCGCAATTATGAAAGTAGCGGTCCGGATGTTAAAATTCGCGGGAATGCTCAGCAAATTGCCGATAAATACATAAGCCTTGCGCGTGATGCACAAGGTGCAGGTGATCGTGTTATGTCGGAAAATTATTTACAACATGCCGAGCACTATTTGCGTATTATTTTAGCAGCAGCTGGGCAAATGTCTCAATCGGTTCGGCGTGATGAAAATCGTGGTGATGAAAACGAAAATCGTGATGAAAACAATGGGCAAGAATGCGGTGAAATAAATCTTTATGGTGAAAAAAAGGATACTGTTGAGGGTGATACAGATGTATTACAAATGTCGTCGCAAAAAAATGGCAATGGCCAATATGATAAAGCGCAAAATGGGGATGCGCGTGAAAACGCTTTAGAGGCTCTATCGGATGGAAAAACAGATCAAGAGCACAGTCTTTCTGAGAAAAATGTTGAACCCGTCAAAAAAACACGTCGTTCTCCCCGTCGACGTACTGTACGGACTCAAGATGAATCATCTCTTGAGCTTTCACTTACAACAGCAGAAAGCTCTAGCAATGGAGATGCATCAACAGCAACAAAAGAGGATTCTTCCTTGCCTGGATTAGGTGAGGGGATACAGAGAAAACCGCGCCGTCGCCGAGTGGTCAATCTTGAGGCAGAGGAAAATGTTTAAACCTGAAAGGTGCTGTATAAGCGCTTGTGGTGATGTTATTGGTATTATGATAGTAAATTGTATATACTCAAGAAGCCTCTTGCGCTTTCTTTGAATTTTCACGGGCAGTATTGAGACTTAACAAAGGGTGTTGACAGAAAAGATTGCCTCTTTGCTGGGATTTAAATGAGGGAATACAGAGAAAGATGCGTCGTCGCTCAAGTGGTCAATCTTGAGGCAGAGGAAAATGTTTAAACCTGAAAGGTGCTGTATAAGCGCTTATGGTGATGTTATTGGTATCATGATAGTAAATTGTATATACTCAAGAAGCTTCTTGCGCTTTCTTTGGATTTTCACGGGCAGTATTGAGACTTAACAAAGGGTGTTGACAGAAAAGATTGCCTCTTTGCTGGGATTTAAGTAAGGGAATACAGAGAAAACCGCATCCGTGTATTTTAAGAGGCAGTTCTTTTATGAAGAACGCAATGTCGTTGTTTTATTTAATTCACACTTATATTTAATATTGTTCAATGTATTTATGCCCATTTCGCGTTGGTGTTCATGAATTCTATTATGTGAAATTCATCGGCTATCTTTGCTTAATAAAAGATGTAAGCTGGGCGTTATTGCTTTAATTTTCAATGTTGCAACAGTTCTTCTTTTGATACCGGATCATTCATAAGAGGTATTTTTATTCATCCATTTCCTTGCTGGGATATGTAAAGAAATGATTTTGATTCAGTTTCTTACGAACAGATTTGAAAGGGAGAATCTTATAGTATTTGAGATTCTCGTTTGACATGCAAAATAAATCATCACTATAAATTAATATGTTGAATTTTTGCACTCAAGAAGAGGTATTTCTTGCACGTTTATTAGCTTTTCCCAAGTGATGTCAGTTTTCTTAAAAATGGGAATGCGTTGACAGAAAGGTTTCTTCTTTTCCAAGATTTAAGTGAGGGGATACAGTAAAAAACGCGCCGTCGCCCGTGTGGTGTATATTTAATGCTTATCACATTGATTTATAATAATAATTCATTGTTTTGAATGTTAGATTGGAGCCCCTAAGCCCCTAGAATTCTCTCATGTCCAAATTTGTTCCATGTTGAATCAACAAAAAACATTCGCTTGCACGTTGCAAACGGGGAGAGCCCGTGTGGATAAATTTGTATAAGAAAGGAATAAAAATGGCTCTTATGAACTCTCTCTAGCGCCAAGGGCTGTTGGCAACACCCACGAGTTGGCAAAGCGTGTGATAGTGTCGGCTTGCAGAAAATGTTAAATCTTCAAGGATGCTATGTTAAGCGCTTATTGATGTTAGTTTTCTTAATGAGGCATTATCTTCGAACTCTCTTTTGTTGTTTCAACAGAAAGAACGGCGATTAGAGCACCGGTATGATAATTGTAAATCATAAATTTTGTTTGTCCATCAGGGGTTAAAACTTTCAGTACAATATTGTGTTCTGAGAGGCTTTGCGACAAAATCTGTGTTTTTTCCGGTAGAGAGAGCGTATGATGGATAACGTGTGGGTTTTTGCTGGGAGAGGAAGATAACTCGGTTTGTTTTGGCGCTGATCCGGTTGTTATCACTTTATAAACAATTAAAAACAGTACGGTTAGAATAAGGAAAAGCGTTATTAAAACGGAAATAATCATTAAACCCATAAGTTTTTTTCTCACTCGTTCTACGGCAGGGTCTAAAGGGAGATCTTGAGGCAGAGAATTTTGCTCTGTGTGATGGTCTTTTGAAGGTTGCATTCGCTTATTATCCATCATGTCTTTCATTGATTATTTTTTTGAGATCTGATGGGTTTATGCTTTTAAAGTTTTTTGTGCAAGAGGTTTGTGGAAGAAGAATGCAAAAGAGGAAGCGATGTTGGTAAAATATCTTCTTTGTGGACTGTAGACACCTTGTCCTTTACGTTTTGGCTTTTAAGAAGAAAATTTCCATGGTTTGTTACAGACCAGATCAAGTTTACTTCTTGTTGATGCAAATTTGCATGTACGTTTATACATTGGGCAAAAATTTGTTGTCCATAAAGTGCAAACTTTTTTGTGGACGGTACCATGGCTTGTTCACAAGCTTGAGCCGTTGGATAGATTTTAACCATTGTATTGTTCGAATAGCAACTATTAAAATCATCTGTACATGAAACTAATAAGAGGATAAAAACAAGGGGATTCATCAATTATTTTCCAAATGAGAGGTTGACAGAGCGGACTCCAATTTGTCAGCCTAGGGGCTTCTTCACTGTTAAACGCTTTCAAAGTTTTTTAGTTCCCCTTTGAGATGGGTTTTCCCCTTTGAGATGGGTTTTCCCCTTTGAGATGGGTTTTCCCCTTTGAGATG